>JAIXVG010000048.1 GCA_027483145.1 Planctomyces sp. | reverse complement strand
TAGGGTTGTCGCTGGAGTTAGCTGCCAAGTCGGAGGGGGCGTTTGATCCAACGATTGCCCAGGTAGTGAAGCTGTGGCGACGGGCGAGAAGGCAGGGGCGTTTTCCCGATCAGGAATTGCTGAAGGAGGGGCTGGCTCGTACAGGTTATGGGCAGTTAACGCTTGACCGTACAACTCACGCCGTGGCATCGGGACGACGCGCGGTGTCGCTGGACTTTGGCGGAATCGCGAAAGGGGATATCGCGCAGGAAACTTGGAAAACACTCAAAGAGGCAGGTTTCCCAGCAAGCCTTATTGCTGTGGCTGGAGATATTTATGCCGGGGACCCTCCCCCGGGGCGGCATGCCTGGACTGCGGAGTTGCAGTACCCGGCGTCACTCAAGGAGTACTCGAAGACTGGTGAGCCGGTGCAACGAGTGGAGCTAAAGCGCAGCGCGATTTCGACGTCGGGGGATCAGTTTCAATACGTGGAAATCGATGGGGTGCGATATTCGCATATCGTTGATCCGCGGACCGGGTTGGGGGTGACCCGGCAAATACTGGTAACAGTGACTGGTCCTGAGGGGACATTGTGCGATGGTTTAGCCACCGCCATTTCGGTGCTGGGACGAGAGGCGGGAATGCAACTGATTGGCGGCTACCCAGACTACTCTGCTCAGATCGTGGAGCTTGAGCGAGAAACAGTTGTGGTTTCCCGAACGAATGGATTCCCAGAAGTAGCCGCGAGCGGAGGCGAGGAATAGTGAGGCTGGTACTACGCGGTTGCGAAACATCTGCATGTGTTAATCGTTGGGTGACGGCATCTTGAGCAACATCGCGGTTGGGGCAGGGGTATGCAACTTGATGGAAGGTCCTCGGCGGGATAACGCATCGAGATTCCACCAGAATCGGGTCAACTCGATCGCGAGGTGGTAGTCCCCGTTGGCCAATCGGCATATACTCGGCAATAGCACGCGAGTTCTGTAACGAGATTATTAGTTAAGACCAGCCCTGTTCGGGCATTAGATCGAGGTAAATCGCGCATGTCGACAGCACCTGTATTGGTTAATGGTCATTGGGTTGCCTCATCGGCTACGCAGACGTTTCGTGCTATCAACCCCAAGACTCGCGAGGTGTTATCAAGCGAATTTCCAATCAGCCCCTGGAGCGAAGTCGAACAGGTATTGGTAGCAGCGACGAAGGCGTCGTTCGCAGTGAATGGCTGGTCGGGATCGCGGTTTGGTGATTTTCTGGATCAGGCCGCCATCAGAATCACCGGGCGAGCAGAGGAAATCGTCGCGAAGGCGCATGAAGAGACTGGGTTGCCAGTTTCTCCACGGCTGAAGGATGTTGAACTTCCGCGCACGACGAACCAGCTTCATCAGGCGGCGCTGGCGGCTCGCGATGGCTCGTGGTCGATGGCGACCATCGACCGCAAGACAAACATTCGATCCCTCTTTGGGCCGATTGGCCCGGTGGCGGTATTTGGTCCCAATAACTTTCCGTTTGCCTATAACGGGATTTGCGGGGGGGACTTTGCAACGGCAGTGGCGGCCGGGAATCCGGTCATCGCGAAGGCCCACTCATCTCATCCTGAGACATCGCGGCTGTTGGCCGAAGAAGTGTTTGCTGCAGCTCAAGAGACTGGGATGCCAGCCGGTTTTGTGCAGATGATTTATCGCACGAGCCACGAAGATGGGGTAAAGCTGGCGAGTCATCCGTTGTTGGGGGCGATTGGTTATACGGGAGGACGCGGCGCTGGGCTGAAGCTGAAGGTTGCGGCGGACAGTGTTGGTAAGCCCTTCTATGCTGAGCTATCGAGCATTAATCCGGTGTTTTTGCTGCCTGGGGCGATAGCCGAGCGGGGCAGTGACTTGGCAGCCGAGTTTACGACAAGTTGCTTAATGGGCTGCGGCCAGTTTTGCACAAATCCCGGTTTGGTGTTTGTGATTGACTCTGCCGCATCGCAGGCATTTGTGGCCGATGTTGCCAGCCGGTTCCACGCTGCTCCAACCGGTCCGCTGCTGGGTGAAGCAGTGTTGACTGGATTAGTGAACGGAGTGGAAACACTGGTTCGCAGCGGGGCTGAACTACGCTGTGGTGGAAAGCCGATCGAAGGGGCTGCAGTGTCGTTCCAAAACACTCTCCTCACCGTGAAGGGCGAACAGTTTTTGCGGAAGGCTGAAGCGTTGCAGACTGAGGCGTTTGGTAACGTTTCGTTAATTGTGCAGGTTGCGTCTGCGGAAGAGCTGCTGGCCTGTATCGAGCATTTGGAAGGCAATTTGACCGGCTCGATTTATAGTGCCAAAGCTGGTGGCGATGATGAACTGTATGGTCTAATTGAACTGCTGCTGCGCCGTAAAATAGGGCGGTTGCTTAATGATAAAATGCCCACCGGCGTCGCTGTCGTGGCTTCGATGAATCATGGTGGCCCCTTTCCAGCGACGGGGCATCCGGGCTTTACGGCAGTTGGCATACCGGCTGCGATTCATCGGTTTGGGGCACTGCATTGCTACGATGCGGTTCGACCAGAGCGCTTACCGGTGGCGATTCAAGATAAGAATCCAACCGGCAAAATGTGGCGAATGATTGATGGAGGTTGGTCGCAAGGGGATGCTTGAACCGGAGTTAGCTAACGATGAACGTTTGAAGGATTCGTTTCAAGTAAGATCACAATTGGTATGAGCACACCTGGAACGGTTTACCTGGTTGGGGCTGGTCCCGGTGACCCGGGGCTGTTAACGCTGCGCGGTTTAGAGTGCCTGCAGAAAGCAGACCTGGTTTTGTATGACGGTCTTGTTAATCCGCTGCTGCTACGGCATACGCGGGCTGAGGCCGAGCGAACATGCCGGGCCGAGTCGGCAGCGAGCGGGCTCATCAAACAAGACGAGATCAACGACTATCTGGTCGCTGCCGCCAAAGCAGGCAAGACGGTAGTCCGCCTCAAAGGGGGAGACCCCTACATCTTTGGGCGTGGAAGCGAAGAGGCGGCTGCCCTCGCTGCAGCGGGGATTCCGTTTGAAGTTGTCCCCGGGATTACGGCAGCGACAGCGGCTGCCATTTATGCGGGCTTGTCGCTGACACATCGAGAAGAGGCATCGGCGGTGGCGTTTATCACCGGCCACGAAGACCCGGCCAAAGGTGTGACAGTTCTCGACTATACGGCCCTCGCGAGTTTTCCAGGGACACTGGTCTTTTATATGGGCCTCAGCCGGGTTCAAAACATTGCCAGCGCGCTAATGTCCAAGGGAAAGCCCACTGAGACACCTGTGGCCGTGATCTGCCGGGCGACGACGCCGTTTCAGAAGACAGTTCAAGGGACGCTGGCCACGATTGCGAACGACGTCAAACAGGGGGGCTTGCATGCTCCGTCGCTGGTGGTTGTGGGAAACTGTGTGCGGCTACGCGAAACGGTGGGTTGGTTCGAGAATCGACCTCTCTTGGGAGTAAAGCTGGGGATTACGCGGCCAGAAGATCAGGTGGATGAATCAATCGCGCGGGCCTGTGAGCTGGGGGCACAACCTGTTGTGCTACCCACAATTGAAATTGAACATCCCGCAGACTGGGGAGAAGTTGATGGGGCCATTCGGCGGCTCTCGCGATTTGCATGGCTCGTCTTCACCAGTGGAAATGGCGTTCGCCATTTTATGGGCCGAGTGTATGAGTTGGGACTCGATGCGCGGGCGCTCGGCACTTGCCAGTTGGCTGTTGTTGGCCGCGAAACAGCCCGATCGCTCGCTGCGTTTGGGCTGAAGGCTGACTTGGTTCCAGCGACGTTTCGGGCAGAAGGTCTGGTGGCCGAGTTAGGGCCTCTGGTTGCAGGTAAGCAAGTACTGTGGCCAACGGCCAGTCGCGGTCGGGATGTCCTGATTGAGGGGCTGACGCAAGCGGGAGCACAAGTGACTGCGGTTGTCGCCTATCAAAATCGGGACATCAGCCATTGGCCACCAGTCGAGCGTGATGCATTCGCTCGTGGAGAAATTCACTACGTGGGATTGAGCAGCCCGTCGATTGCGAGGAACTTTGCTCGCCTGTCTGCGGCTGCCGTTTCTGTGGCGAATGCTGGCTCCAGTGGTACCGGGCTTCCGACCAAGCTAGTCTCTATTTCGCCGTTGACGACCGAGGCTGCACGCGAAGCAGGGCTTGAAATCGCAGGGGAGGCAGCCGAGCCGACATGGGATGGCGTATTGAGCGAGATCACTCGGCTGCATCTGTTGGCAGAAGAAGAGTCCTACTAACAGCGGTTTTGCACTTGCTGTGTCGTGGTGAGATCCTCACAGCGACTACGGTGCGGCACAATCAGGGCAGGGGTGGCTGAAAACATTTTTTGTGGATAGCCGTCTCAAGTGAAACCGAATAACCTCGCCATCTCCTGGACTGGCCACAAAACTTGAACTTGCCTGAGATGTGTAAT
>JAIXVG010000604.1 GCA_027483145.1 Planctomyces sp. | reverse complement strand
TCTTTGCAGGTCCACTTTCCTGGCTAACTCCCCATCGGAACCAATCACCTGTTGAATCGACCGAAGATAGTTACCGTTAACTGGTGGGACAGGAATTCCTAACCGCTGAAAATACTCGGTCCGAATCGAGGCCGATATCTTTTCTGGCCCGATCGCATCCAACAACCGTACGGCAGCATTGTTCTGGGGAGTAACCCCGGCCGAGTGGTTGTCATCCAGGGCGCGCACATAATCGATGGACCCATCGTCGCGGAGTGGCCCTACCAGTACGGTCGTATCCGACCCTGGCACCAACGGTACTGAAGCAACTTGATTGATGAACCACAGGGCCCACAACAAGCTTTGAGGTAACGCGATACAGATGATCCGCCGCTGCCAGCCACCCGAAAGTATTGGCCTACCCAAGATAGTCGTATCCTTGTTGTGCAGTTGTCTGGGAAGGGTGGTTGGATTGCGTGCCCCAGCTCATGAAGGGCATGGTCTTTCCAAAGATCAAAAGCGACCCGTTATCCCGTGAGCTTCTCCAGTTTCTACTTTAGCAAACCACTTAACCGACCGAGGCCCGATCCAACGGAATCGTTTCTGGACGTCAAGGTCTTCCTATCTTACTTAAGTTGTCGTTGTTTTTAACCTAAGCTGTGACGGCTGTACCAGTTTTGGGGGGGTTGCCTGTTTCCCGGTCTTGAGGGGGTGTAGCACGCCGATAGGTCGTATGGGGAATAGGGTACTGCCTGATGGCTCCGTGTTTAGACCTCGGCACGCTCGTTCCTGCGCAACGGTTTCTTGTTGCCGGTGCTTCGCCCCTGATCCTGGTTCCCGAAAGTATCCTGCGTGAGTCTTCAGACTGCCAGTCGAGTTCGCTGGTTGATGAGTAGTGCCGCACTGCTGATATGTGGCCTCTCAAGCGGGTGCATCGCGTTTATCGTTCCGACGCAAATGGCACGCGTGCACACCGACTTCAACAGCTACTCGGCCTGGAGTATGCAGTTCGACGAATTTGATCACTACCCGCTACGGCGTTATCGGGTTCGCCAGATGCGGCACTTGTACAACGTGGGGCCAGTCCCGGGGGTCCCCGGTTCAGGGCCGATTTCCAGTGCGAAATATGGGATCGACTACCAGCTGAATCCCTACTCTACACGGGACCGAACGGGCCAATTGGCTGTGGGGAATGGGATTATGCCTATTACTCCCGCACCGGGAATCTCAGAGCTGGATTCAAGCTCTGGTTCGCCCGCGATGATGTTTCCACCCAATACGCTCTCGGCCCCCGATACGATGTCTGCCCCGCCTGCGCAGCCGATTCCTCAGTCGGCTCCACCGCGATTCAAGGAACGAGAGGATCTTCCACCACCCCCGGCGAATGGTTCGTCTGGTGGTCCGGCCCGCGACCTCTTGGATGAAGCAGCCCCGATTGAAAACCTGCTGGATGACATCCTGCGTTCACCCAATGGGACGCAACCAACCCCCGGGACCAGTAGCGGACCGTCGGCCAAACGTCATGGCGGCGGCCGAGTCAGTCAGGCGGGGTACGAGGCCCGACGGGCCAATGCGAAGGGTCAGAAGCCGGCCCGTTCGTGGTTGTTTAGCAAGTAAGGACGCAATCGGAAGGCCCACTTGCCGTAACCCCGGAATTTGTCGACGGCTGTTGAGTTCCTTGCCGCCACGAGGACAACCGAACGCGACAGTCGTCACGCACAGACTGGGATTCGCCTGCTACAAGCGCCCCGACAGCTGACGCAGTCGGCTCCGCCAGGTTTGAAGGATGGTTCTCGGGTGCCAAGATTCCCAAGGGCTGTTAAACGGAGCAGCGACTCCAAGCTCGATCATTTTGCGGGTGCGGCGGGGTCTACCTTTAACAAGTTGAGATAGTCGCGGGTGATATCTTCGGGGATGACTCCTTCGGGGGGGAAGAACTCGAAGAGGGTGGTGTCGACCGGGCCATCAAGAACCACATTTTTGAAATCGAGCGTCAGGATTGAGCGAACGGGGGACTTCCCGGCGGCGGCCTTCAAATAGGCAATTCGCTGGGGAAAATAGGTTTGCCGATCGATAAACAGGCGAACCGATTCGGGGATCTGCTCAGGAAGCGGGTCGTTATCGCCGGGTGTAAATCGGCGGCGAAACTCGGGCTTCCAGCGGCCTTCAACGACGGCAAATTGCTCGGCCTGCTCACCCACCAAGGGCTGCATAGAAAAGGTCATGGTGCGTTCCATGGACGCGATCAGGCCAATCAGGCCGCCGGTGCCCAGTTCGGGAAGCCAGCGGGCAGACGAGTCTTGCCGGGACTGAGCAAAAGCTTCAGCTGCAGCGGCAATCTGGCGGACATCGCGGCGGGTGACGCGTTTCGTTCCTACTAGCTCGGTCACGCTCCAGAGGGTTTCGCCATCGCTGATTTCGAGGAGCGAGCCCGAGGATTTTTCGCCAAGGGAAACCTGAAATTCAAGCCGCAACTGTGAGCCAAGGGTGACGAACCGGCCGGTGGCCTTGAACCGCTGACTTCCCATGGCAACGGTTTCGACAAGGTCGGCAGAAATGGAGCGCCGCTCTTTCTGACGGGCCACAACTTCAGAGACAAGCAGATCTGCGGCATTATCGGCCGAAGCTGGCGGAACAGTCGCAGTAGTAGCTTGGGGTAGCTGAGGCGGTTCGGCTGCTTTCGATGCCACCTGGAGAACCGAAACCAGAACCAAAGCAATCCACGTTGTGAGTTTGCGGGGCATAAGGAACCTTGCGAATTTGTAGCTGTTTTAACTTCTCGTTGGGAGATACCGGATTTACCAAAGATGCGGACCCCGTCTGTCCGATGAAGAAGGACGAAAGTGTTGATTGTCCGGCTGAACGGGCGATTGGCAATCTCAATACACCGGCCCAAGCGGGAGACTTTGGCCAACAGAAGCCATTCTGAGTGTAGCGGGAACGACGGCAAAGAGAGAACAGTGAAGATCGCGGCGACAATCGTCGCGGCCGGGTTTTGAGTTCGCGGGTGTGGTGGAAGTACGGATTGGGACCATGCAAAGGAACGTCACGGTGAAAACACGGAAGGTTTCCCCATGGCAGGTTTCGACCGGGAATCTGCCTCCAAGAGGGGTCGCGATGAAGTATTACTTTTTGGCATTGGGAACAGTTGTTGTCGTCTGCGTCGGCTGTGCCATGGATGGCCAGCAAATTACGCAGAAGGGTGAGTATCACGCACCGCCAGCATCCATGATGCAGCGGCCCGGTCCCATGGTGGATGGGCCTGGTCCGGGTGTGATGCCAATGCTGGCACCGCAAGCTCCTCGGCCATTTGTTGCATCGACCACTCAGGTACGGTTCATCGGGCCAGACGGAATGCACGTCGGCTGGCAAATTCCTGGTGGCTATGCCGAAAACCAGATTGTGGCTCCTGGCCGGTACAACTTCCTGCAAGGGAACACCTATCGGTTGAAGTTGACCAACGTTCCAGGCCGCGAAGCCTTGTCTTTGTATCCTTCGCTGCAGGTTTATCCTGCTCATCCCAATACCGATGCCTACCTTTCGCACAACAGTGTTCCAGTGCAGTTGACTGCCGAAGACCTCGATCAGTTTGAAAGCAATAACTTTGTGACCAAGGTGATTTACCTGCCGGATGCAAAGTTCCAGGAACTGGCGATTGCAAACGTCGAAACTTTGGTCTCAACACGGCTTGATCCGGGTGTTGATCCTGTTCAGGAAGCTGACAAGCGCGGGACGATTATGGCCGTGATTCGCATGGGGAATATGGACTTCGAAATGCCAGGGCCTCGGCCGGGCGTTGGTCCAACAACCATGATGGGTGGAAGTGGTGTTGAACAAACCGCTTACAGCGTCGATGGGCTAGAAGGTCAGCATATGCCTCCCCTGCCAATCGGCCCAGCCGGTCCGGGTGCAGGTGGAATTCCCGGGGCGATGATGATGGCTGGTCCTGGTACACCACCCGGCCCGCCAATCTCGGGAATGAACGGGATGCCAGTGTGGGGACAGCCAATCACTGGAACCCCAATCGGTCTGGCCGGTCCTGCTAACCTCCCTTATGGCGGTCCTGCTGGTCTCAAGTCGCACACTGTTCGCAACCGCACTCGACAGGATATTCCTGAACCAGTCGACCACATGTTGATCGATGTCATTCACGAACCAGGAATTAGCCTGCCCAAGCCGGTCAAGTATATGGAATACAAGGAAACCCACCCTGTTTATCAGCCAGGTGAGCTTTCTTACCCAGCTTGGGCCGCTCCGCAAGGGGGAGGTCAGTAAAGTCTGACCGCCGGTACCGATTCGACCGCGACCCTGCCACCTGGCGGGGTCGCCGTGTTAGATGGCAATGGTTGATGACATGGTAGACGAAGCGAACGATTCAGTGCAGGGCCAGTAGCCGCTGCGAAGTGTTCGAAAGATGCCTCCAACGGTTACCGTCCATGACGAGCCTGAAACGATTGCAGCGGGGGACAGGAATGAGCAGCCGATTTGCAGCCGGAATGTTTGTGTGGCTGATGGGAGTGACGCTGTGTTCGCGAGGATTCGCCCAACAGTACCCGTCTGTTGATGGCCGGCAGAATCCATTGAGCCAGATGAGTCCCGTTGGGATGGCGGCCGAATGGTCGCGCGGTCTGGGTATTGATCGGCCTCCTTACTTTCAACCGGTTCAACTATCGCTGCCTGAAGGTTGCCAGCTTGCGGTTTATCATGGTCCACGACGCGCACCGATTGAGCTTTCTAATCCAGGGCAGGCTGGCCTGTTGGTTGGGCAAACCTACCGCTATCTGGTCACCGGCCTTGTCGACTTTCCGGGCGTTGAGTTCTATCCATCGGTCGAGCTGATTGATCGCTTGCATCCACCGGCTGGTCAAGCCGATCAGTTTCCAGTGACGCTGGAGCTAACGGCTGAAGAATTTGAACTGGCTGCCAAAGGGCGGTTGATCACAAAGGTGGTTTACCTGGAACAGCCCGATCGGGTTCCGACGGCAACGCTGGAGTCGACAACCCGAATGACTGACTTACCACCGTCTGAGAATGCAATTGCCCATGCCGATGTTTTGGGTCGGCCGATTGCGATTGTGCGGTTAGGCGGCAGAACACCTGATCCCCATCGCCCTGATCCACAATTCTTTGGAATGGGTGCGCCAGTGCGGTTGGGTCCAACCCCGCGAGCAGAATAATCAGGCCAATTCATCCTGCAAGGAAGTTTCGATGCAACGCTTCGGATGGGGTTGTTTGGCCTTGATGGCTGGTGTCGCAATGTTTGCTGGCTGCACTTCCAAGCAGCGGCAAGTGGGAGACACCTACGGCCACCTCAAGTCGGGTTCAGCGGCTGACGGGGCGCAGCTGGTAAAACGTGAGGCTGCAGTCGATGCGGTCGTTGCACCTATAGTGCAGCCTGCCGGTGCAATTCGACTGGCAGGGAAAAAATCGCGAGTGGCAGCGGGAGGAAGCATTCAGCAAGTTGGATTTGAAGCAAGCCAAGTGAGTGCGCAGCATATCGACCGGTGCCCACCTGAGCCACGATTGCCAGCGGCTGGGCCTAGTTTCTTCTCCGTTGGGCCGACATGTTGTGCGGTTGATCAACTGGTGCTGCCGCAGCACTTTCCTGACGAGTACTTGTGCGATGGTGGGGATCGGGGCTTGCCGTTCCACTATGAAAGCTATGAACGCGCCGGACTCGAAACTGAAGACACAATTGCTGAATATGTCGATCATAAAGGGCTGGACCACGCGAAGCCAAGTACACGTACCTGCATCTACGCACCGCGATTTGCCGCAGTCCGCGTGATCAGCCAGCCTTCGGAAGGGGCAGCTGTTAGCGAACTGGCCGATGTGCAGCATTCGTCAAGCGGTGGAAGTGTGCGCACGAACCTGGCAACGGGATTCGCAGAACAGCGAGATACGCTGGCAGACGTTCGAATGCGGTCGCGGGCTGGTGGCCTGGAATCGGAAGCCGGGCAGCGGGACTTCGCGCAAGTCTCTCGACCAGCGATGCACGACAAGCTGCTGAATACATTTGAAGACCTGACGTTTGTGACCGACGGCACATTTGACTCGGTGGAGACAGCTCGCCTCAATGCGGGTCTGGAAGCGGCGATTGCGTGGTCGCGTGAACAAAACCCAGTTGTCTCAACCAAGCTGGACATGGCCCTCGAAGCGATCGTCGAATCGTACGCCGCAACCATTACGGGTATTGACGACAAGAAGACCGACGAGCCGGGCAAGTTGCGGGTGGTCAAGCTGGCTGATAAACGATCGGCTCAACCGGGCGAAATTGTCACCTTTACGATTCGCTACGATAACCTGGGGCCGAACCCGGTCTATGAAGTAAAGTTGGTTGACAACCTGACTCCGCGGCTGGCCTATGTCGATGATTCCACCACATCGGACCGGGCTGGCGAGCTGACGACGGCCGACAATGGCGAAGGAAGTCAGATTCTGACGTGGAGCTTCAGTGAGCCGTTGGCCCCGGGGACCGGTGGAGTGGTCACATTCCAGGCCCGCGTAAGGTAAAATGCGGAGTGAAGAGTCCTGTACGGTCGCTCGGATGAGAACGAGCGATTGCGGACTTCTTGAAGTGGGCACGTTTGTTGGTTGCCGCGATTCTGAGGACGGCTGCAGAGTCAGCGGAATGCATCAATCGGGCTAACGATTGGGCCAATTGTCCCTTACGGCTTGGGCGGAAGTGGCTGGATCTGGGTTTTTCAGCCTTTGAGAGCAAGCACCCGACCACCGGCGAGGTCGGCTCGGCTGGAATTCAAGGCCTGTTCCAAGATGGTCGTGGCCGCTTGAGATTGCAGTTTTTCTTTCGATGCTTCATCCTAATCGCCGATGGCTTTTGGCTGCGTGGTTTCATTTGTAGCTTTTGGGGATTCCCAGGAACGGCTTGCGTTTAAGGCGAGATCAAGCAACTGTTGAGCACTGACTCCAGGAACCGTCATTTTCGACCAGGAAAGCCAGTATGAGCGGCAGAACAACACTTGAAGTTTATCAGACTGGGCGGCTGTGCGTGTTGGGGTTCGGGGGGCGTGAAGTCCTGGACAACCTCGATTTGGGGGTCGCGAGAGATACGCTTGCGGACCTCGTGAAAGAGCATCAATGCGAGGCAATGGCGTTTGACTTGACTGGCGTGCGACTGATTCCCAGCGGGCTGTTGGGACTTTTAGCTTCGATCCACAAGCTGAACGTGCAAGTTCATTTGTACAACCCTTCGAAGGATATTCGAGAGGTACTTGAAATTACGCGGCTCGATCAGGTAATGGAAATTCATGAAGTTGCTGTGAGTTAAGAGGTCATCTAAAGAATGCTTCGGTGCAGCGACGCTGTATCATTAAACAGGAGTGACGGGACAGGATTACACACACTTGGCAAACCTGCCACTGGAAGAGTGACGGTACTCACTCAGACAACCGCTTTTTTCTCATTATCAGCTCGAATTTTACCATGCCCCTCGCTGACGCTTCGGGCTACGAGATTCCGAATGCAAAAATCTATGGGCTAAAGTGGCAGACTGTTGTTGGAAAACCCCTG
>JAIXVG010000106.1 GCA_027483145.1 Planctomyces sp. | reverse complement strand
GCAGGATTGAACAAGATAAAGAGAAAGTATGGCAAATCCGTATCGCAGGAGACCATGAAACCGTAGCCAAGTAGGGTCCGCTCCGCGGACCAAAACGTCGTTGAACAACTATCGAAGCAAAGGAATGACATATTCGGACCGCACAGCGCATCCTACTTGGCTCACGCACGCACGGAACTGCGCGAAGAATCGCCAGCGGGAGCGATAGATACAGGCATGAAGACGTTTCACGAATGGCTGGAAGAACGCACGGCCAAGAATGAGGTCATTTTAAGCAAGAGCCCGAGTCGCCAAGGCGATTATTGCGTTTCCAATGTCCTCGCAAGAAGCTTCTGATGGCAAGTCGATCGCGTCGCTAACAACGGGTTCAAATCCTTCCTTGGGTCCAAGATTGCGATGCGGTATCAACTTGATCAAGTTTCCCTCCATCTCAATACCTACAAGCTCAGCCCCTCTTGAAAATGTACTCCACGACTTAACGCCCGCAAGGTCGAGCATCGGCGTGAATAGGCCGCTCCACTCAGTGGGATGGCCGACACCCTCAGTGGACATGGCAAGGGCTTGCTTAGCACAATCGCCAACGTTGATAGATTCTTGATCTGACGAAAGAAACGGTTGTGATGCAATCCACACTCCATCAGTCGTCTTGCTTTCCGAGTGGAAATACCACCTTCCACTTCTGCGGTACGCAGCGGCACTTTGCATCAATCAATCTCCACAATGTTGACGGTGACACCCCTTGTCCTACTGTATGGCGGGGTGGCCCGGTTGATCAACGTTGAACTAGGGTGCGACGTCTCTTTGAGCCGTGCGAATCGTCGAAGTGGATACTTTGTTTGAGCATGTTCATAGGACAGCAGACGAACTGGAACATCGCAAGAAGCCAAGTAGGGTCTGGCAGGTCAGTAGCCATTCTGCCGCTGGCAGCATGAATTCAATGTGGATTCGGTTCTCTGCCAGTAGACTACGCGAGACTCGGAAGTGTCCTGATAGTGCATCAAGTCTGCACGCGAGTACGGTACAATTACGAACAGCTCTTGGGATTGAAGAATATTGGAGGGATTGCCGCCATGTCCGATCCTCGTTCGATTGAATATAGTTTGCCTTGGAATTCAGCGGGTCACACCTGTGGTCAGTTTCTTGCCGATTTGTCTGGAATGTCGCCTAGCGCTGCAAAGCGAACATTCTGTGAGAGAATTCGTTCTAATCGGCTTTGTGAGCACCTTGTCGAAATGTTTAGCCACGCGGAGCTCGTAAGTGTGTTGCATGCGGGTGACGGTGGTTGGTATCGGCCAGGGTGGTATTGTGTTTTTGAGTTTTTGGCTGTTAAGAGTGCCGCACCTGGCCGCTTGCTGGTTCGTCCACCGGGGAGTTTATGCGAGGTAGCACTGTCTTCGCTTCCGGGTGATAGCGAGTCAGTCCAGGTTGGAGCAGCAATGATGATCCTGAGCGGAGCGTGTCGAGAAATGCACGGATCATTCCGGGAATTGGGAGACCTACCATACTTCGACAAACAATTCCTTGAAAACGACTTTGGCACGGAAGTGGTAATTGACTGCGTCGGAACTTATGAGCTTTACACCAGCGGCTGTGGCGACACCATTCTCTACCGCCCGGGAGACGGTTTCTTCTGGTACGATTGGGGGGCGTGCGAGCGAAAAAACATCGCAAAGTCCGCCGCTGGGTTTATTCGCTACATTGTGCGCGAACTGGAATCACGGTGGGTTTGGGATGTCAATCGGATGACCTGGATTTACGACCCATTTGAAATGTCCCACGACTTGCAGAAAGAATTCGATTAGTCGAAGTAGGGTCCGCTCCGCGGACCAAAACGTCGTTGAGCAGCTATCGAAGCAAAGGAATGACCCATTCTCCACACTTTCGCGAGTGACCACGGTTGTTTCTTACCTACCCCGGGCGGCGAACCGTTAGGTAGTTCTTGTTCGCTGACGATTGCTCACAGATTGGATTCACCTCCTCTTTCCCGAGTCGCGGACGGCGAAAAAGAGGCGTTTGGTCACACCTCATTCTGAGCGTTCGCCGGGTGAAGAGTTTCACATTTCATAAACAGCACCCCTTCTTGCGCGACACGCACAACTCATCTCCAAAACCACGCAAATTGCCCAAGTCGAGAAAATACCCGGCTTGCAGGCCCTAATTCCCCTCGGCCCAGCCCTCTCATCTACCTCTTCCCTCTAAACCCACAACCACAAACCCCCAATCAGATCAACATTTCCCGCGCAACCACTCCAGATATGGTGAGGGGACTGATTTTGTGACAGCCTGCGTCAACGAAGGCTAGCCAACTACCGAAGCGTTTACCGTGAAGGGTTCGTAAAGAACGAATGCCGTCTGAACGTGCAGTTATCTTGCCTGAGGAAACGGAACCAACCCAAATGATTTTGTCCTGGGCACGCCTCCACAGCAGAATCGGGCAGATTGATGGAAAGGGGATGTTTTGCAGCAAGTCTGAGAATTTTCTTAATTCCCGGTTGTGCCTGTTCGAAAACACGACAACTCCACACCAGAGCCCGACGCATCAGAAGGTATTTGGATAGGCGTTGAACAGCTAAACGGTTACCAACTCAAAACCCTTATTGCGGTTGGCTCGCTGCGACCGATACGATCTTGAGGGGGAATGCGCAACCTCAACTATCACCACACCTTATCCCTGCCAGTCAGTATCAGGGCTTTCAATCGCCCTCCAATCGTGTCAAGCTGTGACTGATATGCGGGGCATGCACCCCATTAACGATCAATACCGGTGGTTCACCATGCTTCAGCATTACTCATTTCGGCAACCAGATGATTGTTTGCGACAGTTCCGCTGGACCGTTCCCGGAGCCTGGCTGCTTGTTTTCTTGATTCAACCAAGCCTCTTTTCTCAATCGGCCGAAGTGGTTCAAGAGTCAGAGTCTGAGCAACCGGCCCAAGTGGAAATGGCCGCAGAGCCAGCTTCGGCCGATAGCGCACCGCCGACCACCTCCGAATCGCCTGCTCCTTCTGAACGTAATGACCGCGCTCGCCAGAGGGGATCATCAGAAGGGGGCGATGCCGAGAAACCGAACGGTCCAGTCACTCGCCCCCCTTTTCCTAGAGGGAGGCGGTTCCAGGGTGACGCAGCAGGGCCTGGTGACGGCCGACCACCGGCTGGGGATAGCACCCGGGTGATGCCCGACCGCGAAGGGGCTGGGCCGGCAGGTCCCAATACAAAGTTAAGCTTTCGGTTCAAGAATGCCCCATGGGCCGATGTGCTGACTTACTTTGCCGAACGAGCCGGTCTGACGCTCGACCTGGTTGATGTTCCTCCAGGCACCTTCACTTATCTCGACAGTCGAACGTATACGCCAACTGAAGCGCTCGATGTGCTGAACGGCTACTTGCTGCCGCGCGGGTTTGTCGTGGTGCGACGTAATCAGTTTCTGGTGACGGTGAACATCGATGATGGGATTCCGCCCAATCTGGTGCCGGTTGTCAGCATCGAAGACTTACCGCAGCGTGGCCGAAATGAATTGGTCTCGGCCGTGATCTCTGTGGGGGGGCTGGATGCAGGGGCGATTGCCGGGGAAGTCGAGTCATTGCTGGGGCCGCAGGGGACAGCGTCGGCTATGTCCAAGATCAACGCGATCGTCGTGCAGGATGTGGCCCAGAATGTTCAGCGAATCGCGACACTACTCAGCGGCGACAATAATGGTGAAAACAAAGAGCTGGCCTTTCGCTCGGTGCCGCTCAAGCACATCACCGCTGCTGACGCCGAGCGAACGATTCGCAGGTTGTTTGGCCTCAATCAACTGGCTGCGAATTTGCAGCAGCAGGCCAATCGAAACGATCAACGAAATCGCGATGGCAACAATCGTGATGGTGGCAACCGGGAGGGCAACAATAATCAGCAAAACAATAACCAGCCTCCGGTTGTTCCTGTACCGACCGGGCCTGCCAGCAAGCTGCAGGTAACGGCCGATACGCGCACCAACCACTTATTGATCGCAGCTCCGCCAGCTTTGCTCAAGACGGTCGAGGAGGTCGTCAAAGCGCTTGATACGAACCTCGATGCGCAGGGGAACTTGCTGGAGAAGTCGAGTGAAGAAAGCCTGCTGAAAGTCTACACCGTTGCTGCGGGAGATATCGCGCAGGTTTCGCGCACGGTCTCTTCGATTTATCCAGGTGTTGTCGTTGGTGAAGACAGTCGCTACGGCAGGCTGCATGTTCAGGCGACGCCGGCCGAGCATGATGAAATCGAAAAGCTGGTCAAGCAACTGGGTGGCGATGCCGGCTCGAGCGTGACGGTCATTCCGCTTGTGAAACTGGACCCGACTGCTGCGGCCAATTCGCTGAAAGCCTTGTTCAGTGGTGATGGAACGCGCGGGCCAGCGATTGAATCTGATGTGCTTGGGCGACGCCTGATGGTGCGCGGTACTCCCGAACAAGTGACGCAAGTGAAGGCCTTGCTCTTACAACTGGGTGAGGATGGCAATGGGAAATCGCGCAAGTCGGGCGAAGGACGATTGCGTAAGCTCAATTTGGGTGGCCGCGATCCCGAGGAATTGCTGCCACTCTTGAAAGAGATTTGGAACGCCACCGATCCCGAGCCGATTCGAATCGTGGTTCCCTCGCGGCCTAACCCGGTCCGTGATCGCAAAGTGCCGGGACGAGCCAGTGAGGGACTGCTAAAGGATAAAGCGGAACCTCAAACCGATAACAAAGACCGTCCAGCTGCTCTGCCGGCGCCGGTGGCGAACGAGCCACAAGCAGCAAGTGGCTCGCGCAGAGGTCTGACCGTTTCCACAACCAAGTCCAAATCGGCCATGCTGGCTAGCGCGGTGCAAACGACTTCCGACGCTGCACCTGGTGAGACTGGTGACACCGAGAATGCGACGCTCAACCTGACGATTCAGGGGGACGAAATTCTGGCAACGTCGTCTGACCCGCAAACCCTTGATCGATTTGAAGAGCTGTATGAAACGCTGACCCAATCGATTACTCCCCGGACCCGCTGGACCGTCTTCTATTTGCGTTCTGCTGATGTCGCGGAGACGGCTCAACTACTTGAGAAGCTGTTCCCTCAAAGCTCGGTCACGGTGTCGTCGCCTGATAGCAGTGGTAGCCTATTTGGGGGGGTATCGGGGGCGGTTTCAAGCATTGGCAAGTCGGCTCTTAACGCCACGGGGCTGGGATCGCTGTCGCAAGGGACGCAGGGGGTCCGCATGATTACTGATCCCCGGTCGAATGCGTTGTTTGTCACAGGACCGGCTGACAAGGTGCGCGAGATTGAGCAGATGCTGGAGTTGCTCGATGCTTCGGAGCTTCCTGAAACATTGCGAGATCGGGTTCCCCGCTCGATTGCGATCGAGTACGCCGACGTGAAAGAGGTTTACGACATTGTTGAGAACCTGTATCGCGATAAGTTGCAGGGGGATCAGGCGGCGAATCAGCCGGGTGGTCGAAACTTCAATCCGCTGGCCCTCTTGTTAGGAGGGGCTGCGGGGGGCAACACCAAGCCGCGCGGTCCAGATTTGTCGATCAGTGCCGATACTCGAACCAATCAATTGATCGTGGTGGCCTCGGATAGCCTGTTCCGCCAGATTGAAACGGTGGTCCAGGACATTGATGAGCGTGCCAAGGAGGCTCAACCGGCAGTCCATGTGGTCACATTAGAGAAGGCCGACCCGGTGGTGCTGCAGCAGGCGATCAGCTCGCTGATGCCGAAGGTGAAAACATCTGCCACCCGCGTCCGAAGTTCATCAACGGGTGGCGGCGGCGGGACCACGACCCCCAGTTCGCCAGCTGCAGGCAGGCCACAACCCCCAGCAGGTCCCAACCCTCAAGAGCAAGAGGCGATGCGGCGCTTGTTCGAGCAGCAGATGCGCAATGGCGGTCTGCCGGGTGGTGGTCGCGGGCGGGGGCGGTAGAACGTTGCCAGCGGGATTGATGAATCGGCTGTGTGCGATCGGCGCTAGATC
>JAIXVG010000053.1 GCA_027483145.1 Planctomyces sp. | reverse complement strand
TTCGCGGCTGGGATCCCTCGGGAAGCCATCGCCCTGTACCCTGGGCCACACGAGGTGGGTGGGGCACTGATGTCGGACTGTCCTCGGGCAATGATCTTTGGGGGACAATCGACAGTCGAGCAGCACGCCGGGAATCCACGGATTTCGGTCCATGGTCCTGGCTTCAGCAAGATCATTCTGGGAGATGATGTTGTCGATCAGTGGGAGAAGTATCTCGACGTGATGGTCGATAGCGTATTTGCCAATGGGGGCCGGGGATGTATCAACTGTTCCAGCATCTATGCTTCGCGGCATACGATGGAGATTGCCGACGCGATCGCCAAACGAATTGGTCCCGTTGTTCCGCTCCCTGCCACCGACCCAAAGGCTTCGCTGGCGGCCTTCACCACCCCGGGAGTGGCGGAAGCGACCAGCAACCAGATTGATGAGCTGGTCAAAACCCCCGGCTCGACGGAAGTAACGGCCAAATATCGAACTGGAAACCGACTGGTCAAAGGAGAAAAGAACGACTACCTGCTGCCGACGGTTATCCATTGTGCCAGCCCAGATTTGCCGCTGGCCAATACCGAATACATGTTCCCGTTTACGTCCGTGGTCGAATGCCCCCAGGACAAAATGATTAAGTCGATTGGGACAACTCTCGTCTGCACAGCCATTACGAATGATGCCAAGTTCACAGCCAGGCTGGTTGATGCCACCAATATCGACCGCTTGAACATTGGGCCGATCAAAACGATCCAGCTCAATTGGTTGCAGCCGCACGAAGGGAACATTGTTGATTTTCTGTTCCGCGCACGGGCCTTCCAGAACACGCCCCCTGCACCGCATTAGACGCTGCTTCAAAACCCTCTGACGGGAAACGCCGATCACGGATTGTGATGAGCCGTATTGGCCACCAATCGGGTTTTGAAACGGCCTGCAGGAGTGCGCGTGCACGATCACCCGGGCACAGTGACCAACCTGATCACCGGTTGTGGTTTGAGATGTTGCGAGCCTGTTTTTGTTTTCTGTTGTCGTAGCGGCCTTGGTTGGGGTTACCTGGTTGGGTTATTTGTTCAAAACGAATCAGGGAAAATCGCAAAAAACTGCCGGCAGCCTGCCTCGGATGAGTGTCTCAGGGGCATGGTATTCGTCCAACGGGACGTGGAACCCACCAGAGTGCTGGCAACTGCGATGGCTGGCTGTGAGGCCCGTCAAGGCAATTCAGAAATCTTCATCCTTACAGGAAACATTCGCGATAAACAAAACTGATACCAATTCCCAGAAAAAATTGAGCTGACCGTTAGCTACGACAATTGCCTTCGCAATGAGCTATTGTCGCTTTGGGGCGCAATGATTTTCTGGGTACCGGATAAGGTTGGCCAACCTTTGTTTTAAGAGGGCTGCCAAAGTCAGTGACAAAAACAGTCCCCTCAACCTATCTGGAGGGGTTGCGCGAGAATTGTTTATCGGCCGCGGTTTCCGGGCCGCACAGGACTCCGACCCGGGCACCCGTCGCCATCGACTACTTGGAATGAACGATTCTGTTTCGTAAAGGAATTGTATTGACGCTGATGGGTAAACAGGGCAGCATTTAAAGCTATTCCACATAACATTTGAAAAGGACGACTGGTGCCTTGGCTCGATTTTTTCTGGACCAACAACGCCATCGAGAAGATTTCGCAACATGGGTTAACAGTTGAAGATGTCGAGTTTGTCATTCAAAACCCTAGTTACATCCGACGTAGCAGATCGAGTGAGCGGCAAATCGCTTTTGGGTACAGCGAGTCGGGTGATTGGATAGCGTGCCCGTTTGATTTGATCGATGAGGTGACGGCGATGCCGGTGACGGCCTTCAGGCCAACAAAGGGGGAATGATGAGAGCGCCAACACGCGAAGAAATGCTGCAGAAGATTGCGGAGGTTGAGGCGGAGATGCCCGCTATCCTTGCGGATGCACAGCGACTGGAGCGGGCGATGCAGGAGCCAAGTTTTAGTGGTTACTTGCGGCGGGAACTCCATCGGGTCAAGAAAACGACGCCAGTGATCTTGAGAGAGACGGGACTATCCAAATTGGAGCTGATTAACTTCCTGGAAGGAAGCGGCGTTTTGACATCCGAGCAAATCGATCGGCTGGTTGTTTGCCTTGATATTCAAATGGCGCCCGTGAATCGCTAGCCCGAACTACTCGTGATAGTACAGGAGATTAGCGGCGACGCGTTAGAGTTCGGTTACTTGCCGTTGTTCCCTATGCCGACAAAAACAACCGGAAGCTAACGTGCTTTAGCTAATGCTCTATGGCTTTCGGAAAGATGATTGCACAAGGATTCGGCCTGAGCGCTACTCGACATTGAGGCAAAATGCGCGTGGCGTCAGCATAGTCGATCAATTCAAAGGGTCGCGCAGACGCCGCATTGAGAGTCTGGGTTACGGAACAACAAGAGGCCAATCATGGATAGGAAACCGGTCTATTCCTCTGGTGCCTGCGTGAACCAGATATCCAAAGTGATGTCTAAGCCACACCGCCAACCTTTGTTTTAGGAGGGCTGCTTGAGTCAGTGACAAAAACAGTCCCCTCAACCTATCTAGAGGGGTTGCGCGAGAATTGTTTATCGGCCGCGGTTTCCGGGCCGCACAGGACTCCGACCCGGCCGGCCGTCCGTAGATTTAGAGCGCCCTCTGATTGCTCGCCATTACTAATCGACTGATCAGCCAATCATGCGACGGAGTCACGACGACAAAGGTGGCAATCGTCAGCAGGGCAAAGTCATCAATCGACCAGAAATGTAAACGGACCGATGATGCGTAAACCAGTGCGACCATCGTTGGAACCAAAAGAACGAGCGAGTGCAGGTGCCCCCGTCCAATGGCGAGCCACGGAATACCGGGCGAGTGAGGCATTGATTGAACAATTGGGATAACCGGTGAATCTCGTTGGTGGGGTAAGCCGCTGGCTAGCAGGCTGGTTGTTGACTCGCCACGCTTTTCAGTTCGTGGCGGACGGACAATTCGTCGCCAATGACGCCAGCTGTGCCAGACCAAAAAGTAGATCCCAATTCCAAAGAGCGGGTGGACAGTAAAAAGCATGAGAGCAATTACCAGTTGCTCTCCCAATTCGGTCATCACAGCCGAGAAGCCGCAATGCTTTCCTCGAACAAATAGTCCCGCGAGGCAAGCTGCACTACCCAGAGAAAGAAACGCCCATCCGGCGCTTCGCAGGAAGTCACAATCAATTCTGACGTTTGGCGATCCAAGAATCGTCAACAAATGGAGAATCACTTCGGCAGACATTTCTGGTTTGGCAGCAAACGGGATCGCCAGCAGAATACAGCCGTGTCCAGCTGCGGTTAGACGGCGATAAATGATCGCAGAATCGGGCAATGGAAAACGGTCTTCAAGATCCTGTTCGTCCGCTTTCCCAAAGTGCCAGCCGCTGGCAATTGCAAAGCCCGTCAGGGTGATTAACGGAAGCATCACCAGCAGCCCGAGCATGACCACCATACCACCCAAATATAAACCGTATTCGGTGACAACTTGCATTAGTTGCGGGGGGGGACGCTGTCGCAGAACCAGAAGCCAATCGATTGCACCATGGGGAAGACCCAGCACGACCAGTGATATAACAAACGGCCAACCTGCGATATCAGCTGAGATGCGAAGCTGACTGTCTGCAGCAGCTACCAACAACAGTAGCAAGGGGGGCCAGAGAAAGAAGGCCCCGTCAGAACTCATCAGGTATCTCTGCCACCGTTGCGTCATAAGCGGGGCAGTCTATTTGCCGTTACAGCACTACCGGATGTCAAACAGCTGCGTTAAAGCCGGATGAATCGATTCAGAGCCTATCAGAGAGCCGATTGAGCTTGTACGGGAGCCCCTCTTTGAGGAGTTTGGCCGATGGCATCAAAGGGTTCTCGTATAAGTTGTTAAGCGATTCCATCCGGGGTTAACTTGCCTTGATTTGAATTGCCTGTCGATTAGACCGCAGCCGCCAGTGGTTGAATGCCAGAGTGCTCGACTGCCACGTATGTCTTGATTCCGTGCAACGCTACGAGGCCAAATCCGACTTTGTTGATCACGTCAGAGATGTTATAGACGATCTCGCGATACTCACCTGCTCCGCCAAGTGCCATCAAGAATCCAACGGGGTAGACCGCCCAGCCGATCAAGATGAATAGTCGCATCACGCTAAGAGCTTCGCCAATCTGTCGTGGAGCAGATGCGATCGCAGTACCGAGTCGAGCGTATAGAATGGCGACGATCGCCAGTTCAAACCCACAAGCCACCAGAAAAAACGTCCACCAACTTGGGGAGCCAGTACTTGATGTTTCAGCAATAAATGCGGTCACGATCATCGCCACATCGAGGAGGACCAGTTGGGCGAACAAGCTACCGTATCGACCACTTCCAGCCCCTCGCTTCGTTTCACCTAACTGCAACAGCATTGGGAATTTAATGAGCAAAAGGGGTGTCGTGAACAGCCAATCAACATAACGGAGCGCTGTCGGAAAGCTGGCACCTGTCATGTATTGCGAGGTCATTTTGTAGTAATGAAAGCAAGCAATTGCGCAGACTAATCCGGAGACCGTCAAAGTACTTCGAAACACTGGAGGGACGCTGCTTCGTTCCAGGAAAAAGTAGAGTGCTCCGGCCCCCATCGCTACTGTCCCTGCGAAAAACAGGTAAAGAGTCAGCGATTGAATCGCTGGATTCGCGGCGAAATCCATTGAAAGTCCAGCGAGGGTCGCATCGGCAAATGTGGGGAGCATGTTTCTTCCAGCAGATTGTTCAGACACAATAGACAGTAAATTCAACCTCTTACTGACCGGCTATCTTCGGCCCGAAGATTCCAGTTCAGATTTGGTTTCGTCACCAATTCGTCTCGATCGATTGGCGATTACTCGCAATCGATAAAACGGACGTGATGGGAGCACTCGTGATTATTTGGCGTCGAAAATGATGACGATCAGTGCGTCACCAGTTCTGACCTTACAACTGCGCATTGCGCTGTTCGTATTCGGCCAAGAGCCTATTCGGACACCGGCTGTGCCTGGTCGAACGATCCCTTTTTTCAAGGGATACGGCCGGTGCATTAGAAAGGTGTCGAATCGGTTCTGATTCTAAATCCCAGAGAAGAACGGGCAGGCCATTAGTTGCAAATTGTTCGTTTGCAATGAGTGATCGTGGCTTTCGGCCTCGATTATTTTTTGGGTCCAGTAGGAGACGGGCAATCCAAAATCGATTTGGGCAAATCGAGCTAGATTACCACAAGGCATCGTGTGCGTTGACGTAGCTTGAACATGCAGAACTCGAATTGAAAACGCATGAGCAACAGTTTCTGCGGCCACCGCAAACTATGGCATGTCGGGCATTTCCAGGAGCTCAAAGGCTCGCGAAGAGTAAAGAAGCCAACACGAGCAATCACTCAGGGGTGATTCAAGTGTCGGCTTCAATTCTGAAGAGCGACTCGACTACTGCCGAGTTGCTCATTATTTGAACTTCCCGAAAACGCTGCGGAAGTGGTTTCACAACCCCCTGCCGGGAAATGCCGCTCTCATATTTTTCCGAGCCGTAAGTGCCGCAAACCCGGGCTTTGAAACCGTCTCCATGTGTTAAGTTCTTTCGAACCCAACCTCTCGTTCGAATCCTAGTCCACTCAATTTGAATAGCAAGTTGTTAATTCAGTTAATCAGCCGCAAGAACCGAATTTGACCAAGACCGCTTTAGCAGTTCAAAGAGTTTCTTTCGTCCAGGAAGTTTGGCGACAACCGCAACTGATTCCAATTCCGAGAGCAAACTGTGCTGGCCGTTCGTTGGAGATCCAACGAGTGCAATGAGCCATCATGGCTCTTGGGCATAGTTAACTTCTGGGTCCCGGCTGAGGCTGGCCAACCTTCGTTTAAGGGGGCTGCTTAAGTCAGTGACAAAACCAGTCCCCTCACTCTATCTGGAGGGGTTGCACGATAATTGTCTATTTGGTTTAGGGTTGAGGGGACGAGGTGGGTCGGTTGTTTGAGTGGGGCGAACGGCTGAAAGCTTCGCCTTTCTTGACCCCAGGCACCCTGGATAACGCTGTCTGGTGGATTGTGTTGACTGGCTTCAGAGAAGCGAACCCTGCATTCCGACTTAGGCTCTTCAAAAGGTCAAGGGACCCCTCGCCCAAAAAAGGCGTGAGTGAATTGCAAAGCCATTTCGTTACCGATCGCGAAGATGCCAAAGAAGAGGAAGTGCAACAGGCAGTCGTGGACGAAGACGACTGCTGGATGCCAGGAGACGTTCCGAACTCGACCTTCGCAGCGCCGGATGCCGAAGTAGTAACAGCCAAGCCCCAAAAGGATACCTGCGGCCGTTAGCGACCAGGCGATCAAGGTATGTGAGCTGCGTGACGCAACGCTTATTGGATAGGCAAACGTGACGATGCCGCACATCGAATAGAAGATCGGCAGGATGACAGCAGCAATGGTTTTGGCGAGATGGATCATTGAAGATTCAGTTGAGTAGGGACTCTTCTGCCTATCTGCGGTTTCCATTGTGCTGCGTCCTC
This sequence comes from Planctomyces sp., assembly GCA_027483145.1. Taxonomy (GTDB): domain Bacteria; phylum Planctomycetota; class Planctomycetia; order Planctomycetales; family Planctomycetaceae; genus JAIXVG01. Next base: position 5,928 of record JAIXVG010000053.1, on the reverse strand, counting down.
AGTGGTAATGGTTCTGCTGGTTCAATCGGTGATGAACGAGATGATGATGAGGGGTTGGGATTCGTCAATGAATTGGTTCGCGAGGCGGACCCTACTTGACTACCCAGCTATACCGGAAATCGGAGAATTAGACAAAAGTGCCCATAGTCGACTATCTTTTCACAAGCCACGACGTACACTTTCTCTGCTGGAGTTGTTGAGAGATCAGCGACTTTGAGTTGGAAGACTGGAGGAAAGGCAATCCGATGTAGTTCGGAGGGCCAGTTACTTAGTAAGCCGACAAAAAATGTTTCGATGAATAATCGAGACACTTTTTGCCGGCTTTTTTCGTTTCCAAGGCGGGGATTTGCTCACTTCGTGACCCACCTCGACCCCGTATGTCAAACATCAAAACGAAGGAGACCGGAATGCTTCGGCCCGAGACGGACCTCATTCACCACCTGAGTAAAACGACGTCATTGGTCTATCAGCGTGCTGGAGCACTTGTGCAAAGGGTCGATCTAGATTTGGTGAATAATCGATTGGTGTTGCGAGGGCGTTCGCGATCCTTTTACAGGAAACAGTTGGCTCAAGAAGCATTGCTTTGCTCCAACCTTGAACTTCCTGTCGTTAATGAAATCGTCGTTTATTAGTCGCGTTACCTTCGTGACCGGCCTGAAGGAGTCGCGTCAGATGACCGCGATGTAGCAAATGCACTAAGACGGCCGAAAGCGAAGGTATGTTGCCGATGATCGACCTGACCAAAACGATGGCAGAGAGCGTTGCCGACGCTATTGCGATATTCCAATACGAGCGAACAGGGCACCGGCCTAAGGCAATCACCATTGTTCTCAGTGGAGATACACTGGTTGTGACGTTGCATGAAGCGTTAGCTCCGGCCGAGATCGTAATGGCCAATACTGCGATTGGAGCGGCCCAAATCCAAGAGTATCACCGTCAACTCTTTCAATCGTCAATTCCTGCTCTTCGGGAGGAGATTCGACGGATCACGGGAGTTGCAGTTCGCGAAGCTGCGCTGGAAGTCGAAACAGAAACGGGAGCTATCGTCCATGCGTTTACGAGCGGCGAGATGGTTCAGGTTTTTCGGATGGCCAGCAGCATTCCGCCGACCGCCTGGAATACGCGAGGGGTTGCGGCGGCCAAAACTTCTTAGCAACTGCTACCCACGCCGACCTGCTTCCAATGTTGGCCTGCTGGGTACGTCCAAGGAGTGAAAGCATCATGGGTAATGGTCAACAAGCAATGACGGGGATCAGATATCGCCGCGGACGTTCAAACTAAGGCCAAACGGCCCTGAACAACAACATCATTTACGAGCGAAGTGAACATCATGCTTTCCACCATCTTGATCGTGATTCTGATGCTGATGCTTTTGGGTGCCTTTCCAGCTTGGGGCTACAACCGAAACTGGGGGATGGGACCAAGCGGAGGGGTGGGAATCCTGATCATTATCCTGCTCATTCTCGTCGTGACAGGTCGCATCTAGCGACTACAAGTGACACAACTGAAACGTTTTGAGGGATAGAGAACCTAGCTACGGGCCACAACTAGCAACAATGGAGCAGGATGTTCCACGAATGATGACAGCGACCTATCGGACGCCAGTCGGGGACTCTGAACTACTTCATTGAAAGAAGTCACATGCTACGCAACATTTGTTTGATTTTGAGCGTCACTGCGAGTTTCTGTTTGATTACCACCGAGGCGGAGGCAGGACGCCGACACCGTAACCGTTGCTGCTACCAGAACTACAACCAGGGTTATTCAAACGGCGGTGGGATATTCCGCAACAACTATTCGAATGGGCAGGTCAACAATCAGTACTACAACAACTCGTATGGGACGTACGGCTCGTACGGAAGCTACTCGAGCAATCGCCAGTACGTGGGTTATGGACAATCGTACTCCGGCTATCAGAACAACTGTTGCTATCAGCCTGTTTCGCAATGTTGTACCGACAATACGGTCTCGTCTTATGCTCCAGTCCCAAGTAATTACAGCAGTTCGCTAGCCGAAGGGAGTTCACCGGTTACAACCACTGAACCACCGCGTGAAGCCCCCATTCCTGTCGTCGAAACTTCTCCGATTGCTCGTTAGTTGTTGAAGTCGCCTAGGAGGTCCTTGGCAATAGCCAAGTGAGCTCTTTTCTTTCGCTGCCACAGGCCATTCGCCCGCATCCAGCCACCAATTGTCATCGCTTGATGGCAAACGGTGCTGGGAGTGGCGGTGCCTGCCGCAAAATATGGCCATACTCACTGTGATCGGTTGTTTCTTTGAAAACTGGAATATTCATGTCTACGCCAAATGCTGAGCCTCAAGTCAAGAATCATGAGTGGAACAAAACAATGACTAGCGCAACCGATGCTGCTAGCGCAATTAGCGAGATGAGTGGTCATGCCGCCGGTGCAGTTGGCGAGGTGGTGACCGGAGCAGCGACTGCGATTGGCGAGGGGGCAGACCGACTGACCGCCTCAACCGGGCAGCGAATTCAAGCCCTCGGGTCGGCTATGGGAGACTGCAGTCCCAAAAGTGGTTTGCTGGGAGACGCCTCTCAAGCGATGGCTGAAACGGTAAAACGGGGTGGCCGTTATCTAGAGCGGGCCAAGATGTCAGGATCGAGTGCCGCTGTAACGGAATTGATCCGTCAGCATCCGATCGCATCGATGCTGACCGGAGTGGCTGCAGGTTTCCTAATTGCCCGTGCCCTGAAGGACTAACCCATGTCAGACGTGCCGCGACCTGCGCCCCTTGTGACGAAGTCGGCCAGCGAGACTGAAATGCCTTCGCTGCTGGCCGGCATCGTGCAAGATATCAAGTTACTGATGGTCCAGCATATTCAGCAAGCCAGGCAAGAGTTAGTGGCCAATTGGAAACCCCGTCGATTAATGGTTGCACTGTCGATCGTCGCGACCTCGTGTGCCTCACTTGGATTTGCCTTGTTTGGCATTGGATTGGCGCACTTACTGCATTGGCTAACCTCGCCAGGTTCCTCACCATCATCTGGCTGGCCGCTTTATGCTTGTTATGGTGCAGTTGCTGCTGGGCTGACGATCATTAGTGCGGTCGTGTTTGGAATCGCCAGAACGGTAAGTTATTCGGTCCCTGCTTGGCGCAACTTTTCTAACGGTGACCAAGGAGGAAAACATTAATGGAAATTGAGAATAGTCGACTTCAAAACGATATTGACCAAACACGGTCTGATTTGGCCGACAAGCTAACGTCGCTGGAGGCAAGAGTCACGGACGGGCTGCAGATGACGAGCGAGATACTGACTGACACGGTATCTGGCATTCGGTCTGCAGCCCGGTCGGTTGGAGAGACGTTTGATCCAGGATTGCAGATTCAACGGCATCCGTGGCCTGCGTTTATTGCAGCATGTGCCGTGGGGGCGATTGTTGGCTATAGCACTGGCCCGAAGAGAAGAGTGACGAGGAGAGATGATCAAGCTCAGGCCGAAGATATCGATCGGCAGAGGGCTGACAGGCAGACTGTTCCAAAAGGCGGCTCTAGACCGCTGCTGACGGTCCTTGGCAGTGCCTTGATCCAAGGCATGCCAGTGCTGCTTGATTGGGCCCGTGCGGTAATTAATGCGCCCCCAGCGGCGGTCCAAGTAGAAGAGCCGTCGGATACAAAATACACCACAGTGTTCTCTCGCTTTAAAGCCAATGAAGCACATACTCGCTCTCCTCCGCTCCGAGGTCTGTAGGTCGCTTTTCGCGAAGTCTGTTCTTCTTTAGGGAACGCAACAATGAACTGGGATCAAGCTGCTGGTAACTGGAAGTATTGGACCGGACGCATCAAAGAGAAGTGGGGTAAGCTGTCGGATGATGAACTCACCGAAGTTGCTGGCCACCGGGAAAAAATGACCGGGCTTCTGCAGAGCAAGTATGGTTATGCCAAAGAGCAAATTGAGAATGACCTCGATTCATTCGCGGCGACGATCAAGCACCAGTTGTAGTAATCACCAACAACGGTTGGACAACTGTGACCACAAATGATGCCAATCGGCAAGCAAATGTTTCGAGCAGCGTTTAGCGTGACATCCTCCCCCGGTGGCCTTCTGCAACTTGCAAAAGGCTGAGCACGCTTGACTTGAGACATTTACTGCGGTCCTCGGACTGCGGTGCTTTGCAACGGAGGGGGTTCTACAGTAGTCGGCACAGTATGACGGGAACTCTCATTACGAGAACAAGGACTGGGCGACTCAACGGAGCGAGTCTTCCCAACGCACAGTTCCCGCGTCGTATCGCCAACAACTGTAAAACTCCTTCGGTTTTGGCGGGCCTGGCGGCAATGTGAGCCACTTCGCCACAAATTTGCCCGCGCCGGGTGGCACCCATTGCCCGCCTTCAGGCAACCGGTGCCACTGTGCCGGAAGAGATGGCGTCAGTGATCATCGTTAATGACGATGAATGAGCAATCAGCGGCGAATCGTTGATGACCAGCGGTACACGCATTTTATCACGTTCTCCGTGGATCAACGGTGGCGATTGCTCGATCATGATCATGCCGAACGAATTGGATTGGATTGGCTCGGTGAAGCGCTTGACCAGTACTTAGCTTGGTGCGTCGGGTTTGTGGTCATGTTGGATCACGTTCATGTACTGATTTGGCTTCCTCAGACTGGGCGACTCAGCGCATTCATCCACAGCTGGAAGGGGCGATCCGGCCTGGCGCTCTAGGAGTGGTATCGTCAGCATGCCGCCGAGTTCTTTCGGCACTTTGCTGAGGGGGATCGGTTTGGGCAACCGAAGTACCATTCGTTCGAGATTGATCATCGGCCTCAACGCGAGGAGAAGCTGCAATATGTGCATGAGAATCGGGGGCGAGCGGGGTTAGTACAACGGGCTGCCGATTGGAAGTGGAGTTCCACCCGTTGGTACGAAAGCCAACGTTCGGTTGGGGTTCCGATTCACTGGGTCGACTGAAACGGATTGGAACCTCTTGTGCCGATGGCACACCGGTAGGCTGAGGACAGCCAACCGGTACCACTCTCGAAGATATGCCGACACTACCGGCGCATAAGGACTAAATCGTCTACCTTCTTTTGTAGCTGCGGACACTCGATGATCCGCCACCACTCGGCTTCTTTTCGTAAACCTTTTTGCCGCTGGCACTGTAGTGGTAGACTCCGCCTCTTGGACCAACATGGGTCGTTTTTGACCCAGAGCTATATCCCCCTCCTCCGACGTACACATTAGAAGCAGCTGAGTCCTGCGACTCTTGTTTACTTAGATTGCGGCTGCGGGAACTAGAAGAACCGCTGTCACTTGGTTTCTTTTCGTAGACTTTTTTGCCGCTGGCACTGTAGTGGTAGACTCCGCCCTTTGGACCGACATATGTGGTTTTTGACCCAGATCCGTATCCACTGCGGCCTACGTACGTCTCAGACATAGCTGAGTCCTGCGGTTCTTGTTCATGTGGATCGTCGTCATCGTCATAAACCTTCTTTCCGCGCGAATCATAGTGAAATGAATGTCCTTTAGGTCCTTGATACTTTGGTCGGACAACATCTGAAGTTGTCAGTCCGCCACTTACTTTGGGGCCTGAGGCTTTTGGCGGGGATTTCGAGGGTGCTCGTGCGGCTAGTCGAGGCGGATTCCCGCTTGATCTCGATTTGACTCCAATGACTTCCTCTGGAGACTCATCATCAGTTGGTTCCGATGGTTCATCGGTTGCAGTTAATGAAGAGATTTCAGAAGGGGTTAACTGAGCCCGCGGGTGCTCGGCGCTTGATACCGTTGAGGCGTCATTCGTTGCACCAGGCCGCGAGGCGAACAGACTGACCAACGTATCGGTTTCATCATCGTAGACAGCGGTGATTCTGTCTCCAGCACTCAGCAGATCGATCGATATTGGCTTACCATTGAGCTGAATCTTTGTTACTAAACTTGCTTTGTATTCGCTCGTCTCGTCAACTCCCGGCCT
>JAIXVG010000568.1 GCA_027483145.1 Planctomyces sp. | reverse complement strand
TCGAACCCAGTTTCTCACCCCCATCGATCATTGCGAGAGTGGCTCTGGCGTCAGTACCGAAAATCGGGCGCGCACAATTAAGGAATTGGCCAACCCGCACGCTAAAGCAGAAGACTTCGTCCGTCCCGGCCACATCAATCCGTTGCTCGCCAAAGAAGGGGGCGTCCTCCGCCGCGCTGGTCACACCGAAGCAACCGTCGACCTGATGCGCCTCGCGAATCTAGAACCGGTCGGGGTCCTCATCGAAATCCTCAGCGAGTCTGGGGGAGGGATGGCCGAGCTACCCGAACTTCATCAGCTTGCGACCAAGCTTCAAATTCCACTGATTTCCATCGATCAAATTATCGTTCATCGCCGCCTGCGCGAACGACTGGTCTCGCGCGAAGCCGTTGTCCCCTTTTCAACCAAACGCTTTGGCGACTTTAAGGTCATCGCCTACAACGTCGCTCACGAAGACCAGCAACCCCTGGCAATTGTCTGGGGTGACCCATCCACTTCCGAAGCACCCCTTGTGCGTGTTCACTCTTCCTGCTTTACCGGCGATGTCCTCGATTCACTCCGCTGCGATTGTGGTGACCAGCTTCATATGGCGATGGAGATGATTCATCGCGAAGGGAGCGGGGCTGTTGTCTATCTCCCACAAGAGGGACGCGTCATCGGCCTGGTGGCCAAGCTGAAGGCGTATGAACTTCAGGATCAAGGTCTCGATACGGTCGAAGCGAACCATCGCTTGGGCTATAAAGCAGACAGCCGCGACTATATGGTCGGCTTACAAATCCTGAAGGACCTCGGCCTCTCAGCCGTTCGCCTGTTGACCAACAACCCCAAAAAAATCAGCGCCTTCCCCGCCTTCGATATCACCTTGGTCGGGCAGGTCCCAATCATCGCCCCCCCAGACTCCCATCGAACGGCGTACATGTCCACCAAACGGGACAAAATGGGCCACCTGCTCCCGCCTGACTAACCTCCTTCCACTGCACAGCTTGACCTACGATCTGCAAACTTCCCCTCCGACCCGTTTCCCCGATCGTTTTTTCCGGCCCCATCACTCGCCATTCTTCCCGTTAAACCCCCTCGTCATTCGGTTGGCTTGACACTGCCACTCGTTCCGAGGATCGTCTTCTTCTCCCCACTATTCCGTGGTTTGGTTTCTCCTCGTTCACCTCAATATCGACAGCGAGATTGGCTTTATGGAAACGACAAACGGCGCTCTCAACCGAAAACTTCGTATGGCCCTGGTTGGTGGCGGGCAAGGGGCTTTCATCGGTCGCGTGCATGCCACCGCGGCTGTCCTCGACAACCGAGCTGCATTAGTTGCGGGTGCCCTTTCCAGTAACCCCGAAAAAGCCAAAGCCTCTGCCCCCGCGTACGACATCGCCGAGTCTCGCGCATACGCTTCGTTCGCCGAGTTGGTCGAGAAGGAAAAGGCCCTTCCTGCTTCCGAGCGGATTGACTTCGTCACTGTGGCAACTCCTAACCACACTCACTTTTCAGTCGCCAAAGCCGCCTTGGAAGCGGGCTTTAACGTCATCTGCGATAAGCCCATGACGTTCGACTTATCCCAGGCCGAAGAACTCGTTCGCCTCGTCGAGCAGTCAGGCTGCGTCTTCGCTCTCAGCCACAACTACACCGGCTATCCGCTGGTCAGGCAGGCCCGCGAGATGATTCAAAGCGGCGAACTGGGCGAAATTCAGGCCATTCGGTCCAACTATATCCAGGGCTGGCTGCGAACTCGGCTTGAAGCTTCCGATCAGAAGCAAGCCGCCTGGCGAACCGATCCCTCCAAGTCGGGGGCGGCCGGTTGCTTCGGAGACATTGGAACCCACGCCTACAACCTCGGTCGTTACATGACTGGGCTGTTGCCAACCAGCATTTCGTGCCACCTCCGGATTTTCGAAACCGGCCGCGCTCTGGATGACTACGGCACAGCCATCATCAAGTACGACAACGGAGCCTTAGGCACTGTCACCGCCAGCCAGATTTCTCATGGCCGTGAAAACGATGTGACGATTGAAATCGATGGGACCAAGGGTGCGCTCCAGTGGCGTCAAGAAAATCCCAACGAAATGATTGTCCGCCGAAACGGGTCTCCCCACCAGATTTACACCCGTGACCCCAACGCTCCCTTTATGAACTCCCTTGGCAAAGCCGCTTGCCGTCTCCCCAGCGGCCATCCCGAAGCCTTCTTTGAAGCCTTTGCCAACGTCTATCGCTTCTCATACGATGCGATGGTTGCCCGGGCAACAGGCGCCACGTTCGAGAAACGCGACACTGTGTATCCCAACGTCTATGACGGGGTCGAAGGGATGTACTTCATTCAGCAGTGTGTCGCCAGCAGCCAGCAAGACGGTGCCTGGGTCCCAATGCGTCACGCCGCTGCACGACGTTAATTGGCGTCAATCTGGTGGTTCAATTCACCAAAGCACAGAAAAAGCCTGGGTTCGAGTTCGCTCGTTCCCAGGCTTTTTGACTTGATGTCACCGCAACCAAACAACCCGCTTATGCACCTCTGTATCAGGCTCCCACTATCCAGCAAGTGCGGGTAATGTCAGCCATTTCATCGCACTTGGCTTTATGCCCGCCCCTTCTTCAACTGCAGAGCAACCGTCGCAACCCGTGCACCATAATGCTCGGCCGTTTCCAAATCTCCTTTGGAAGGCGCCTCCGGGGGCTTCACCATAAAGCTGGAGGCCATTGGACCCACAAACGAGCTATATCGATTGAGGGCATCGGGACCAGGTCCATTCAGCGTCTGCATCCCCGCTGGGTCATTGGTGGCAGGCATCATGGCCGTGCCAACATAAATCATTCCGTGTTGCATCGAGTTAATCATCAGCCCAATCAAGGTGTTCAGCTTGTCGCCTGAAAAGTTACTCGAGTTTGTAAACGCACCTGCCACCTTATCTTTCCAGGCTAGCGTAAACCACTTCTTCGCTGCGACTTCCTGAAACTTCTTCATGTCGGCCGACACATTTCCCATGTAGGTCGGACAACCGAAGATAATGCCGTCGGCCCCATCCAGTTGATCGAGATTGGCTATCGCTTCGTCGGTCGTGAGTAGCGAAGCAGAAACCCCCATCACTCCAGCCGCACCGCGAGCAACCGCTTCGGCCTGTAACTTGGTGTGCCCGTACCCCGAATGATAAACGACAGCAATATGTGCCATTGAAAGCAATCCTTTTTACTGGAAACCTGTCGGAACAATCGATCCGCATGTTTCGCTCGTGGAAAGACTTAAGCCGTCCTTCCCGAGCGCACTGGCATGCCCGCCAGATTATTGACCAATCGCCCACAAATGTCCAAATGTGCGAAAGTAAATCCTGCCATTCGAGATTGCAGGCGAAGCCGACAGGTCTTCGCCGAAGTCGTTTTCTGCCAGAATCTCAAACTTCTTGCCAGCTTTCACCACGGTTACTTTGCCATCACGGGCCGAAAGATACAACTTGCCATCTGCATAGACCGGCGAAGCCCGGTGCCGTTGCCGATGCGTCCGTTCAAAATAGATCTCTTTACCAGTCTTGGCATCCAGTGCATTCAAGTTGCCATCCTGCATGCACAGGTAAACAATGCCATCATAAACCACCGGCGTTGGCACATCCGGTGTTCGCTCCCACGACCACAGCACTGCCTTATCTCCCGGAGCAAACTCCCCCTTGGCCAAACTTGGTTTGATCGCCAGAACTGGCCCTTTCTTCGCCGATGGAACAATGATCAGGTCATCTGCCACCGCAGGGGAGGCAACAAAGCGAAGCGTCGGGTCATAGTTATTCTTCACGTTCAAACCGCCGCAGCGCCAACGCTCTTTCCCAGTTTGCAAATCGTGAGCCACGATGTAATCGCAACCATGTGACAACAACACCTGATCGGCTCCCGACCCGTAGATCACGGGCGAAGCATACGAATGCTCATTCTCCGAATGCCCATCACTGGGCCGCTTGACGTGCCAGACCTCTTTACCAGTAGTCTTTTCAAGGGCCACCACGCACGCCTCGGTTGTCTTTGGGTTCCCCTCGCCATGAATTAACTGCATGTACAGCCGGTCTCCCAAAAGCACCGGCGTCGATGACATCCCAAACTGGATATCCAGCTTCCCGTACCTGCTTTCCACGTTGAACTGCCACACCGGCTCACCATTTTTAGTCAGGCAGCATAGCTCTCCATTTCCAAAGAAAAACCAGACGTGCTCTCCATCTGTCACTGGCGATGGCGAGGCAAAGTTCCCTTCATCACCGCGTACGTTTTGATTCCCACCAGCAACGACATGCTGCCAAAGCTGTTGACCATCGGTCCCGACCGAAATCGCTAATAGCTGCCCCTGGTCATCAACACTCGTCAAAAAAATCTGCTCACCCCAAACAACTGGCGAGCTCCCGGCTGGCCCCGGCAATGCCAGCTTCCACAGCATATTCTTGTTTTGCCCAAACTCGGCAGGCAGGCTGGTTTCTACCGATATCCCATCCCCCTTTGGTCCACGCCAGCTTGGCCAATTCTCAGCCAGCACATTCCCCATCGAACACAGGGCGAATGCCGACATCAGCAGTGGCAAACAAACAACGAGGCTTCGGCTAGGCAGGGCAAATCGCATGGCAATATCCCATGAAAGGGCAGGAGGGAAGGTTGGGCAGGTCGAGACCGTCTTAGACAGGCAGTTTGCAGCGCACCCCGTAGCTCGTCAACCACCAGCAACCCAGAACACCGCACGCTAGGTCTTCAAACTTCCGTCGAGCCGACCACGCGAGTGGTCGGGTTCTTCAAATTCAATTCGCTGATTCAAACCAGCATTCTCCCGCCACCAAAGGAACCGGGCGCTAAACCAGTGCTTCAAACCGACGGGGTCTTGCCTTGATGTGCCATTGGCTCTGCCAGTGTCTTGATCGGTACGACAGCTTATACCAGCACAGACGATAGCGTTTGCTATTCGATGCGAACTGATTCTCGTCACCTGCGAATCACTGCATCGGCCGTTGTTTCTGGCTGACCTTTAGCTAAAGAACTGCCCCTGTCCCGTCGGCTGAAATGCGTCAGGGAAGTGCTCAATCGTTGGTTGCCCATCATCCTCATCGGGCCAAATGATCGACACAATGTCAAAACGCGACCGCCGTTCGAGCTGACCTCGCTGCTTCAAGTAACAAAGCGCTGTTTGCACAATGTGCCGCTGCTTCACTTCATCGACCGCTTCGAATGGTGAACCATATCGACTACTCGCGCGGGTCTTCACCTCGACAAAAACGACGGTCTCCCCCTCTTCCATGATCAGGTCAATCTCGCCCGGTGCAGCTCGAAACTGCCGAGCAATCAGCCGCCAGCCCTTCTTGATTAGGTACTCCTCGGCCAACCGCTCTCCTCGCTCCCCCAGCGAAGGCTTGGGTGGTGAACTTCTAAAAATCAGTCGCTGCAGCTTCCGGGCCAGTTCACCCACCACATCGAGCCAAAGCCCCACGCTGGTAATCGGGCGAATTCGTGGCGATTTGGCCTGGCGACCATGGGGCATAATCAACACTCACACGTTTGCCAAGGTAATCACACCACACCAGCCGTCCTTGCACTACGATCACTTCTAGCAATTACACCACTCCCCACCAAAAACAAAAAGCCCCACCTGCTATCCAGCAAGAAGGGCTTTTTGAATTCGATCTACTCAGCGTCTTGAAAAACCAGCCTGATTCTCGGCCATCGCCTGCAGCATCTCAGCCACACCAACGACCATCGGGCCAGTTGTCAAACCACCAGTTTGCTTGATCAGTCTACTTAACCATTCGTTCAACGAGCCGAGTCGCCTTACCAATACGATCGCGCAGGAAGAATAGCTTCGCGCGGCGGACCTTACCGTGACGCTTCACGACAATCTTCGCCACCTTGGGCGAGTTGACCGGGAACGTTCGCTCGACCCCTTCACCAGCCACGATGCGGCGTA
>JAIXVG010000621.1 GCA_027483145.1 Planctomyces sp. | reverse complement strand
TTCAGTCCGTCCGGTTGCGGGGAGTCCCCAACTTTTGGTCAAATACTGGCGGAAGACTCTCGTCCCCCCGCAGTGTTTTGGCTGTAAGACGACAATCGCTGGTCTGCAGCAAGATTCGTTAAACAAGAGAATTGCGACTTCGGCCATTATCGGCGTCCTTCTGCATGACTCGGAAGCGACTCAAAAATCTCAAGTTAGCCCCGCTATCCCTCCTGCCAACAACAAACCCATACATTAGTTAAAGCCAATTTGTTCGTCCTTCGCCAGTCTCTTGAAAAATTGAACTCCCCTCTTCCTAGATGCTTCTGAAGATAAACATTTCCCCACGTCAAAAACTGGGTCTGGGTCCTTCTCCAGCTTTCGATTCTGAGGTTAAAATCTGGGGCAAGTAGGCGCTTCCCCAGTTACCATACCCTTGAACCAATCTGTCGCTCGTTTCCATGGAGTCAACTGTGATGCTATTTCGCCGAATTTGGAATATCTGCCAGCGAGGACTTGCCTCAAGCTTGGTGCTGCTGGCCATCGGGCTGAGTTTAACTAGCTCAACCGCCACTGCCGCAGACCCTGGTTACGAATCGCTATTCGATGGCAAAACGCTGACCAACTGGGATGGTAATCCCGAGTTCTGGCGCGTTGAAGATGGCGTGATCACCGGCGAGACCACACCCCAAAAGGTCACGAACGGCAATACCTTTCTCATCTATCGTGGCGGCGAGATTGGCGACTTCGAACTAAAGCTCGACTACAAAATCGTCGGCGGAAACTCAGGGGTTCAGTATCGCAGTTTTGAGGTCCCCGGCCAGAAGTGGGTCATCGGTGGATACCAGGCCGACTTCGAAGCGGGCAAGACTTTTTCCGGAATCAACTACGGCGAAAAATTCCGCGACATTCTGGCACTTCGCGGTGAAGAGACTGTCATCGGTGCCAACCACAAGCCGACTAAAATTGGGTCGCTGGGGGACACCAACGACATTCAGTCGGTCATTAAGAACGAAGACTGGAACACCTATCACATCACCGCCAGTGGATACACTTTTACTCACCGGATCAACGGGCGCGTCACTTCGATCGTCCATGATGCTGACGAAGAACAACGCCGCGCGACAGGCCTTCTAGCCCTGCAGTTGCATGCTGGCCCACCGATGAAGGTCCAGTTCCGTAACATTCAAATCAAAAAGACTCCACTGACTGTGGTGGCTGAAAAGTCAGGCCCTCGCAAGATTGCCTTCATCGCAGGAACACCCAGCCATGCAGCCGGGGACCACGAACACCGCGCCGGATGCATGCTGCTGGCCGACGCACTCAATCGCAGCGGGTTACCGGTTAAGGCTGAAGTCTATCACTATGGCTGGCCCAAAGATTCAACTGTGCTGCACGATGCCGACACGATCGTGGTTTACGCCGATGGCGGTGGTGGGCATCCTTTCAATGCGCATCTCGAAGAACTTGATGGCCTGATGAAAAAGGGCGTAGGGATGGTTTGCATTCACTACGGAGTGGAAGTCCCTGAAGGTCCTTCTGGAAATGCGTTCCTCAACTGGACCGGCGGATACTTCGAAGCAAACTGGTCGGTTAATCCGCACTGGACCGCTTTTTTTCAGCAACTTCCTAATCACCCAATCGCTAACGGGGTCAAGCCGTTCCGCGTGAACGATGAGTGGTACTATCACATGCGGTTTAGAGAAAACATGGCCGGGGTGACCCCCATCCTGACCGATCTTCCAGGTCCTGAAACCTTGTCGCGTCCTGATGGCTTTCACAGCGGCAACCCGCATGTTCGCAAGGCGATTGCCAACAAAGAGCGGCAGCATGTCGCCTGGGCAGGCGAGCGGCCTGAAGGTGGCCGGGGCTTTGGGTTCACCGGGGGCCACAATCACTGGAACTGGGGAAACGACGACTTCCGTAAACTGATGCTCAACGCCATTGTCTGGACCGCCAAAGTTAATGTCCCTGCAGGTGGTGTTCCTTCCCGCTCACTGACGGCTGCCGATTTGCTGGAAAACCTGGACGAAAAACCCGACCGAGCCAACCTGAACGAAGCCCGTGTTCAGGCCTGGATGGACGAATGGAATCGGCAGTAACACTTTGCCAGGTAGTTGTTTGCGCTAAAGAATAGCAGGCGGCCTCAGCCTGTTTTCCAGACCCTGTTACCGACCAGAGCAGATGATGGTCGCTACTAGTAGTAGTGACCTAAAATCCGGTTCAATTGGTCGGACTGGCTGATCTGCGAACGAGCGCCAAAACGCTTTGGTGTGGGCCGAAGCAAACAGATTTCTGTTCGGTTGATTGCCCTAATTCTGACGATTGCGTCCCATTCTTTTGAATCGTTGTCCCGGAGCTTTTCGCATGCGTCTACGCTGCCTCTCGGTTGCCCTATTGGCCTCATCGCTGTTTGGTTTCACTCCGTCTCAAGCTGCGGAAGCGAAGCCGCTGTTTGAAAGCCCGATTGTCACGGGAGCAACCGCTGGACGAACAGTGGATATCGATGTGGATGTCACCGGCCGCAAGCAGTTGTTTCTGGTCGTCAACGATGGAGGCGACGGGTTTGGCTGCGATTGGGCCGACTGGGTTGAACCTCGCTTAACCACCGCCACCGGTGAGCAAAAGCTGACCGATCTCAAATGGAAGAGTGCTTCGGCCGAATGGGGTAATGCCACCGTCGGCAAGAATGCGGGTGGGGGGCCGCTCTTGGTCGCAGACAAAGCTGTCACCTACGGAATTGGAACGCATGCTAACTCGCTGATTGTGTACGATCTTCCAGCCGGTGCAACTCGCTTCAAAGCAAAAGGTGCTGTTGATGACGGGGGTGCGAAGCAAAGTGGATCGAGCGTGCGGTTCCTTGTCTTTGGCGAACAACCACCTGCCAAGTACTTGAACCCTTCCAACAACTCGGCGCAGCATGAAGCAGCCGACGCGCTGAGTGGCCTTGATGAAGGCCCGGGCGTTGAAGCGACGTTATTCGCCGCAGAGCCGATGTTGCTCAGCCCCTCTGCGATGGACGTTGACCATCTCGGCCGGGTTTGGATTTGCGAAGTTGTCAACTATCGACGGTTCCGCAATGCCGAGTTCAAGGACCGCGAAGAGGGTGACCGGATTCTGGTTCTGGAAGACACCAACCACGACGGAGTGGCTGATAAGCAAACAGTCTTCTATCAAGGGCGTGACATCGACTCGGCCCACGGGATTTGTGTATTGGGCAAGCGGGTCATCGTCTCGGCTGGGGACTCTTGCTTCTCGTTGTTCGACGATAACGGAGATCTCAAAAGTGATCGTAAAGAGCTGTTGTTCACCGGTATCGGCGGGGTGAATCACGACCACGGGATTCATGCCTTCGTGTTTGGCCCCGATGGAAAGCTCTACTTCAACTTCGGAAACGAAGGTCATCAGGTTAAGGACAAGAACGGCAAGCCGATCATCGACCAGGCCGGTTTGGAAGTCCGCGATCATGGCCAGCCATACCGTCAAGGAATGGTTTTCCGTTGTAACCTTGATGGCTCGGAATTCGAAACGCTTGGGTGGAACTTCCGTAACAACTGGGAGACGGCTGTCGACTCATTTGGAACACTCTGGCAGTCAGATAATGACGATGACGGAAACCGTGGCACGCGGATCAATTTCGTGATGGAGTTCGGCAACTATGGATATCAGGACGAATTGACCGGCGCGGGCTGGAGCACTCCCCGCACAAATATGGAGACCGATATCCCGCTGCGGCATTGGCACCTGAATGATCCGGGAGTAGTTCCTAACCTGCTGCAGACCGGGGCAGGAAGCCCGACCGGAATCTGTATGAATGAAGGGGGCCTGTTCACCGGCAATCTGAAGGATTGCGTCATCCACTGCGATGCAGGCCCAAACATCACTCGCGGTTATCCGGTGGAAGCAGTTGGGGCAGGTTATTCGGCTACAATTGCCCCGATTCTGGAAGGGAGCCGCGATAAGTGGTTCCGTCCTTCGGATGTGTGTGTTGCCCCTGATGGAACGCTACTGATTGCCGACTGGTACGATCCGGGCGTGGGTGGTCACCGCCAGCAAGATATTGATCGCGGCCGGGTCTTCCGAATTACCCCCAAGGGGTCTGGTCTCGCTGCGAAGTACACGGCTCCCAAGCTCGATGTTACGACCGTCGCAGGGGCCATTGAAGGACTTCAAAGTCCGAACATGGAAAGTCGGTACTTGTCGTACATGGCTCTTGCTGAGTTTGGCAAGGCCGCAGAACCCATGCTGGTAAAGCTGTATCATGATAGCACCAATCAGCGGTTCCGCGCACGGGCCTTGTGGCTCCTTACCAAGCTGCCGGGTGGTAGTGAATCGATTAAGAAAGCCCTGAGCGACACCAATTCTGACATTCGCATTACCGCTCTGCGAGCAGCGCGGCAACTCCGCTCGCCACAACTGGTGGAAGCCTGCATTCGCGACTTGGCGAGTGACCCATCACCGGCAGTCCGGCGTGAATGCTTCGTGGCCCTTCGTCATCTGAAGTCGACCAACAAGGCAGCCCTCTGGACCAAGCTGGCCCAGCAGTACGATGGAACCGACCGCTGGTACCTCGAAGCGTTAGGCATTGGTGCTGGTAGCGACTGGGATGCGTGCCTTGGTGCCTGGCTTAAGGCTGTTGGTCCAGCTTGGAATACCCCCGCAGGCCGCGACATTGTCTGGCGTTCTCGGGCGACTGTTACTCCCGAACTGTTGGCAAAGTTGATTGGGAACCCCGATGTTCCAACGGCGGAACTTCCTCGCTATTTCCGGGCGTTTGACTTCCTGACAGGTGAAGCGAAGGACAAGGTTGTCGTTCAATTGGCATTTGCTACAGGAACCACGGACGAAGATCGCCAATCGCTGGTGATGACCGAATCGATCAATCGACTCACCTCGTTTGACCTGACTAACAACCCCGAGCAACTGGCGACGCTCAATCGAATTCTCGACACGAACGCCGGTTCGCGGCAATTTGTGTCGTTGGTCGACAAATTCCAAATCGCCTCCCGCTATCCCGATTTGCTGGCCATCGCCCTCGCCAAACCCAACGAGCAAGTTGGTGTCGAAGCAGGTCGTGCCTTGTTGGCTCGCCAGCAGGGGGCGCTGCTTGAAACCAGCTTGAGTAGCAGCGATGCCCCAACGGCTGTCGCAGCCGCGACGCTACTTGGCAACCTCGCTGACAATGCGGCCAACAAGATGCTGGCTGTGGCGGTCCTGGACAACGCGGTTTCGGCAGAGGCCAGACAGTTGGCATCCAAGGGGCTATCGAAGTCGAAGAATGGCTCACAAATTCTGATTCAGATGGCTCAGCAAAATCAGTTGGAGCCAGCCCTGTTGCAGGCAGCAGCGTTCGGCCTGAACAATTCGCCCCACGACGACATTAAGGCCAGAGCAAAAGAGCTCTTTCCGCTTCCTCCATCACGCAATGATCAACCACTCCCGTCGATTGGCGAACTGCTTAGTGCCAAGGGGGACGTGGCTGGTGGCAAGCTGGTCTTCGCCGGCGTCGGGACCTGCGCGAAGTGCCACATTGTGAATGGTGAAGGGAAAGAGGTTGGTCCGAACCTTTCCGAGATTGGCTCGAAGCTCAGCAAAGAGGCGATGTTTGAAGCGGTCCTCTACCCTAGTGCAGGGATTAGCCACAACTACGAGACGTTCACCGTGCTGACCGATGACGGGACGGTGGCGACTGGTATTCTGGTCTCGCAAACTCCGGATGCGGTCACATTACGAGGGGCCGATGGTCTGACTCAGACGATCGCGATGGCAGCGGTTGAAGAGCTGAAGAAGCAACCGGTCTCGCTAATGCCAGCCGACTTGCAAAAGACGATGAATGTTCAAGAGCTGATCGATGTGGTTGCTTATATGCAGTCGCTGAAGAAGAAGTAGTAGACGAGTGAAGTGAATTACTCAGATAGAATTGCATTCTGGGTGGGTATGACAGGTCGCCTTGGATCACCGACAGCCTAATGAGGAATATCGGGGGACTCGATGACTCGACCCCAGGCATTCAAACTCCACAGAATCAGATGCCTCAATTTGGGAGTACTACGCCAGGTTATCTGGCTGGATTGATTGTATCGAATTCTGAGCGATTGGCTGGCCTTGGCCGAACGGTCTCATTTGATAGCTGACTGGCAAACAGAAACGTCCTATCGAGCACTCTCTGCCTCGGTAGGACGTTTTCTTTTGCTGAAATCATGGTCCCGATGTCACCGACGAAATTCATTCGGTGGTCAATTGGAGAGAAATTCGTCGGACGAGTGAGTTAAACACGCTGGGCTTTAGGTTTTTGGTTCGAATAGCTCACGGCAATCTTCTTCGACATCGAAACGGCATTCATTCATCAGCCATC
>JAIXVG010000318.1 GCA_027483145.1 Planctomyces sp. | reverse complement strand
TGTCATTCGGCTGCGCGACTTCTCAATGAGACCTAGTGGAGTTAGTCCGGTAGTTGCCGGCGCAATTGTCGTCGACTCGATGATGACATCGGCTGTCACCAGATCGCTTTCTGGTTCTTTCCAAATTCGCACGAGACAAACCCTTCCAGAAACAGAGTCGAATGATCGTCTGGTAGACCTAAGTCACAGCCGCCGCGAGTGAATAAAACGGCAAGAAGTTGGCAACGATTGGCTATCACCTGTGGAATACCGTAGTGGAAATGTATGTCACGATTTCTCGCATGTGGTTAAACCTTGAGCCTTTTTGGGTGCGCGCGAGGTTTTTCTGCAGCGTTTGCAGCACATTGTGTGCTGGTATGGTCGTTACGAACGCCCCAGTTGCTACAGATAGAACCGGAAGACTGCAAGCCTTACAGGGGAGGCTGCCGCTTGCCTGAATAACCAATTCGTGACGCGAAGTCGGCATGAATGCCAAAACGAATCGGATGGTGTGATGAAATGCGGCCAGCGATTGGCGGGCCGGAGCTTGCCCAAGAAAAACTGACGAAAGGATGGCGGGCTATTTGTCGGGCATCTTCAAGACGCCGTCCCAGCCTTTGGGGGCGACCCGGTTCGACATGGTGATCATCTGCGTCAGGAAGTCTTGTCCCCGATCTTGGGCAGGCATGGAATGGAACGACTGATAGGCCCCTTCCCAATCGCCAGACATAAACTGGTCGACACCCCGTTCGAATTCAACCAGCAAGTCGTCTGTCAAATAGGGAAGCTCAGCGACAGGTGGCAGCAACTCACTGACGGTCACGGCGTTGTCCATGCCGTTGGGTTGAAGGCGGGCCAATCGCCTTAACCTTCCTTCGCCTGGCGTTAAGCGGCCTCGAACGAGATTGGCGGTTGTCTCATCGAGGACGATGGGAACCCGCAACTGCTTTGTCAATCCTTCAAGTCGACTGGCCAGGTTCACGACGGGACCAAACACGGTCACCTTCACCTGATCGAGCGTCCCAATCTTCCCGGCGACTGCCCGGCCATGGGCGATCCCAATCCCCATCGCGAAATCGGCAAGGGGATGATTTTTTTGAGCAGCTGTCCGTGCGAACTCGGACCGAATCGCCAAGGCCGCTCGACAGGCATTAACTGCTGCTTCAGGGGAGGGGAAAGGCCAACCCCAAAAGCCGAGCGTGGCATCACCCTGAAAGTCGCCCGTTACGCCGCCATGCGTGAGAATAGCTTGGGTCATTACGCCCAAAGCGCGACTCACTCGGTCGAGGAGGCCAATCAAGTCGTTTGCGGCATGCTCGGCCCGCTTGGAAAAGCCCCGTAGGTCACAAAACATCACTGTCACATCACATTCACAAGGCTCCAATAAGTTGGTGTCGAGGTCGTCCCCTAATGCGGTCAAAATCGGTGGGGCGAAGAATTGCCGGAGACCCGCCTTTTGTCGTTCGAGCCGCTTTGCCTTGAGAACCGATCCGATGATCTCGGCCACCAATTCGCAAAATTTGACGTCGGCATCAAGTTGCTGCGCCTCAACGAGTGTTGCCCCCGGCTGAAAGTTCTTCCCCATTCGGCCTGCGACATAAATTCCTCCGGGCTGACCAGCCAGTCCATCGACTGGCGTACAAAAAGCCCAATCGAATTCGGAAGCAAGGGTTGCTTCATCAATCAAGGGGGCCTGCTGCTCCCAGATATGAAGCACGCTTTGATCTTGTGTTCCCAGGCCTTCTACAATGAGTCGGCGACTGGTTTGGAACTGGCCTGCAGTCTCACGCCGCCGATCCCAGTGCAAGATCTTCGGCTCATTACCGACGCTTAGGACGACAATTGCAATCGCTTCGGCATGCACAATTCCTTTGAGTAGTAATTGAGTTAAGCGGCGATACAAGTCGTTGTCGTTGGCCGCCCCTTCGATCACCTCGGGAAGTAGCGTTAATACCTCGATGCGATTCTCGGCATCGTGATAGCGTACTTTACGGAGGGACTGGGGATTAAACCGCACTTCCTCGACCGGCCGGGCAAGTTGGCCCGTATGATCGGCATGTCCCAGGACGAACTGAGTTGTGCCTAGTACAAAGTGCGAACCAAGCTCGATGCGGCAGGACTCAACCTCTTTTCCTTCAAAGAAGATCGGGTTGACCGCGCCGGGAGCTTGATGAACCAGTAGATGATCAAGCTGCACACTGAGGGTTGCATGCGTCCGCGATATCAGATGATCCCAGGGGACCGCTAAGAACGTCGAGCGGTCGGGCTCTGAGTGATTTGAACGATCTGCGGAAAGATGTAATTGACTATCTGCTCGCCCGAGTCGGTACCTACTGCCGGGTGAGAGCAGAAAACGCTGGGTATGGTCGAGTTCTGTTCCCTGGGCATGGAGTTCGAGCAAGGTATTCATCCGTGGTTGATATGCAGGGCAGATCAACTGTTTGTGAAACGGGCTGGGGTCAGGGTGCAGTAGTGCGTGGTTAAAACTGGATGGAGCTAGACGAGTTTCTTTAATGCGAAGCTATCCGGGGCCAAGGTTGTGCCTGTTCGGAGGCTCGGGATTGACTGCACGGCATCGCTGTATCACAGGATTCATCTGAAAAACTGCTGTTAATGAAGATCCCTCGTTAACGCTTCGGGTTACTATTTATTGAGATGCTCACTGCAGTTAGCCCGAAGCGTTAGCGAGGGGCAATGCACGACTCTACGTGATAATTGACAATTAGATGACTTACTGACCGGTTTATGAGTCGGTGCCTTTGCTGGAGAGCATTCGGTCAATTGTGGCGTGGCCACTTTTGTAGTTAGTAGTTGACTGCGGGTCATCGCGCAGCGAGTTTTTGGTTTGACGACGATAGCGGAACAGCCGGGTTCGGTTTTCGTTCGTTGCGCTCACAAGCAACCACCATGTTCCCGCGAGGGTCAAAACGGCCAGGCCTACGGCGCCGGCAACGTATCCCAGCATTCGCTGCCGCATTTCTTCGACTGGCTTCTCGACTTCATCCCGGCGTTCTTGAACCACGGCAATCCAGCCGGTGTCGCCGACAGGCCTGAAGGCGGCGAGCCATTTGCCGCCGTAGCGATTCTGGTCCTCAATGGAAATGGGATCGGCGTAATCGACCATTCGATCGAACTTCCCCTGATCGTACCCCGTCGTCACCGTATCGATCATCAATTGCAATTGCTCGGCTTGCTGCCGATCGACGCGAAAACGTGAGAAGTCTTCGACTTTGACAGACTTCAAATGGGCCTCGGTCATCCAGGGGTGGGCAATCACTTTCCAGTCGCGACTGTCGATAAGGGCCAAAACCCGGCTCACGCCGTCGGCCACCTGGTCTTGCAGCAACTCCTCGTATTCGACCAGCAGTTGACTGAGATAAATCGTGCGGGCCAGAACGCCGATGACTTCGGTCTGATCGGCATTCCAGACCGGGACCGAGATCGCCACGCTGTACTTACCAGTGGTGGTACTATTGTAAACGGTGGATACATGAGGTTTAGAAATGGGCCGAATCGCTTCGGTGACCTGCTGCGGCTGCAGGTCTTTATTCATGCCATGAAAGTAGTCGCGATGAGTGAATCGCTCATCAAGGGTGGTCATGCTTTCGGGTTCGCGCCAGCGCTGGTAGCCACTGCTATCGTTCAGGAACCAACTGGCATCAAGTAGCCGGGCATCGGTGCGATGCGGCTGATCGACGTCGTACTTGAGATCACTCAACAACTCCTTTAACGGGAAACGTTTCTCGCGGGGCTGTTTGGCAAACTCTTCGACAAACTCGCGGACTTTGGGGAGCTCTGCAATGCGTTCCAAGTCGCGCTGCCTCTCCAACAGTTCGCGTTCCATACTGCGGGCCAACAGGCCAACTGAAACGACCTCGCTCTCAAGCGCGCGGCCTGTCAATTGGCTGCGCGCAGTCGTGACGGCCAATCGAATTGCTTCAATGGCAAACGGGACACTGCATGCAACCAGAAGTAACGGAAGGACAAAGCCCAGGACGACCCACGGGCGACGACCACGGGCCTGACGGCGATCGTTGAGCTTATCGAGGACGGCCTGCGCATTGGGAAAACGCTTGGCTGGATCGCGAGCTAAGCAGCGGTCGATGATCTCGGCCAGCGATTGATCGACTTCGCGAAGTTGCCGATGAGCGGCAGCACGGGGGCTATTGCGAACAAGCTGTTGATAGGTAGCCAGCCGGTCTTCAAGCGAACCGGCTGCGTGTAATCGGTGCTCGGCCTGTTCGGACCGATAGGGGGGCTCGCCAACAAGCATGTGGTAGATGATGGCACCGAGGGCATAGACATCCCAGCGGGCATCGGGAATCCCCTTCAGGTCTGCCTGCTCGGGGGCCATATAGAAGAGCGTGCCGAGGGCGTGGCTTTGTTCGTCGGCCAATCGTGACTGTCCAAAGTCACAGAGTCGGGGTTCCATGTTCTGATCGAGCAGGACGTTGGCCGGTTTGAGATCACAGTGCAGAATGCCGCTGCCATGGGCGTGGACCAGCCCTTGAGCGATTTGGGTCGCCATGGCGACGGTTGCTGGAACTCGCAGCGGTCCCTGGTCGAGCAGCGTGGCCAGACTGCCGTTTTCGAGGTACTCCATGACGTAGTATGGAGGATCATGGTCCCAGCCGACGCTGATGAGGCCCACGATGCTGCGCGAGGTATAAAGGACCGCCAGTTTTTCCACTTCCCGGCTGAGGAGTGCCCAATCGACCCCCCGGCGCCGGGCATAGAACTTGATGGCCACTTGCTTCCCAGTGTTTTGTTCGCGGGCCAGCCAGACGCTGCCATACTTTCCTTCCCCCAACAACCGCAGCACGCGATAGCCAGGGAGATTGGCGGGGGGCTGTTCCAGGCCGACGCTCAAGAGGAGGCCGCGTTCGCGATCCTCGCCAACCTGCGGGAGAGTATCAGCCCATTGACCGTCGGAATGGGGACTAGGGGCATTTGGCTGGGGTGTTGACTCGGCCGCTGCCATCGATACTGATCCCAAGTCTGGTCCCTTGTGCGAAGCGGTTCGTCCTGCCACGGTCTTGCTGCAAGCCGAACGGGTGATGCCTGGGCTGGGTTGCCCGCGGTGGCCGATTGCTGGCTGTCCGTTTGTGCCTTCCATCGTTGTAACACTCTGCAGCCGGAAATCCCATGACAGATTGCGTTTCTGGTTGATTTTGTCTGTCCAAGGCCATGGGGGGTAGAGGGGTTCAAAAACCCGTGGACTTGGGCCGGGTTGTCGGCTAAAACCTGAGTGTCAGCGAGGATGGATTCTAATCGCAGCGTTTGTCCAGGATGGAACTGATGAAGATTCGCAGCCAGTTTTTGACCAGTTGCCTTGTCTGGGTGATGACTCGATCACTGCAAATGCTGTTTGCAACAGTCAAGGTGAAGACTCTGCACGAGGATCCTTCGGTCAAGCCATTTGATGACGCTCATCGCGACAAGTACGTGTTTGCGGTGTGGCACGATTCCGTTGCGTACCCAAGCTTTGGGATACGGCATCGCAATACAACCGTGTTGACCAGTCGGCACAACGATGGGGGGTATGTTGCGGGGCTGATGC
>JAIXVG010000274.1 GCA_027483145.1 Planctomyces sp. | reverse complement strand
CGCAAGGTCCAACGGGACCTGCTGGCTCTCAAGGCCCCGCTGGATCGCAGGGACCGGCCGGACCAAAGGGTGACACGGGGAACACGGGGCCCCAAGGCCCTGCCGGGGTTGGTCTCAACTTCAAGGGCCGAGTCGCAGCCGTTGCCAACTTGCCAAGCACGGGCAATACGGTCAGCGATGCATATGTCGTTGATGCCGACAATCACACTCACGTTTGGACTAGCGGCTCGGCGTGGCTCGACCTCGGGGCAATCGTTGGACCGCAGGGACCAGCCGGACCCGCTGGACCACAGGGACCAACCGGTCCCCAAGGGCCAGCTGGCAACACAGGTCCGCAAGGGCCTGCTGGGCCGACAGGGTCGCAAGGACTAGCTGGTCCGAAAGGGGACACAGGTGATACGGGTCCAACTGGAGCAACTGGACCGACTGGGTCAACGGGTCCCCAAGGCCCAGCCGGGCCAACCGGTGATGCGGGACCTCAAGGCCCTGCAGGTCCGACGGGAGCAACGGGACCCGCTGGCCCAACAGGTCCCAAGGGTGATAACGGAAACACAGGATCCGCAGGTCCGACTGGCCCTCAAGGCCCTGCAGGGCCAACGGGAGCAACGGGACCTGCTGGCCCAACAGGTCCCAAGGGCGACACTGGTGATACCGGACCTGCCGGGCCAACTGGCCCTCAAGGCCCTGCTGGGCCAATCGGGGCAACTGGTCCTCAGGGACCAGCTGGGGCCGATGGGACAAGCGGAGGCGGCCTTACAGCTTTTCAGCAGCAGAATCTTTGCTCCGACAACCCCACCGGCCGCGTCTGGCAAAGGCGGAGGCTTGTTGATCGTCCAACAAGTACGACTTTTAGCTTCCCCGCTTATTTGATGGATCGATGGTTTATGAATGCGAGTGGAGGATCATTAACCGCATCACTGGTTAACACGACGACTGGTGGGATCACGTTTGGAAACCAGTCTAGCCAACGGAGCATGGCGCTTTACGCGGTGCCAAATGATCGCACGATAGCTGTGCGGTCCGCTCCTCTCAGCCTTGGGCTTGATGCCTCATGTGGTTCGGGGACGATCGCGCTGAGGTGGGCGGTGTTGGCTTGGACAGGGACCGCAGATGCACCCAATAAATCGGTAGTCAACAATTGGACCAGTGGAACGTTCACGACAGGTAACTTCTTTGCGTCCACGTCGTTGACTCAGGTTGGCACTGGTAACTGGACAGTCACCACCACAACGATTCGCTACACTGCCGAAAACTTGGGGACCGTTCCAAGTGGTGCAACCAACTTAATGCTCTGCGTCTGGCATGAAGCGGCTGGTACGACCGCGGTCACCGTCAACAACGTTTGCCTTAACCCAGCGAGCACGGCGGCCACGTTCATTTTGCCGTTGGCAGAAGAACAGATAGCGGCTTGTTCGCGATATCTCGCACTCGTGGCAGATTCCGAACGACCAATTTTCAGTTTTGTGAAAGCTTCGAGCGACGGATTCTACAGTCAGATTCTGCCGCACAGTTTGCGAGTTGGCTCAACCAAGTCAGTCGTGTGGGCGCCTGGTTCAGCGCCAACGTGGGTTGGAGCGCAAGGCTCACTGACCGGCAACACATACATCGTTAATCGTTGGTCGACGTATGGCGCAATCAACCTGCAGTCAGTGATCTCTCTCGACGTGAGAGAGGGCAACTACAACTTCTCGGTCACGGGTTCGGTCGGAAGCGAAGCAGGTCCAGTGTTTCTGTACTTTGCCAGCGGATCAGGCGGACCGATTGGCCTGATTTCAGCAGAGCTATAGGGGTAAATGATGACGGTTCAAGTTTTGCGAACACTTGGCGATTACGGCTCATTCGTCGCAGCTATCGTAGACGGCGAGCGAGTCGATCCACCCGGAAATGGGCAGATCGCTGTGCGTCTTCCGCCGGGGGAAGTGGTGTTGACGATTTACCATCCGAACTATGCCAATCGTGAACCAGCAACCTATCGAGTCGAGCAATCGACGTTTTTCCCTGCTGTGATGATGGACGAGACCGACCCGGCAAGCGGGACACGCTGGCATCAGTTGGTGGCGAACGGAACGATCACGCCCGAGATGCTCGCCGAAATCCCAGAACCCGAAGCTGAGATATTGGCAAGACTCAAGACTGATAAACTTGGCGCGTTGAATGCCTGGTTCAAAGCGATGGAGGCGACTCCCTGGCTGATCCCTGACACTTCCTACCACCTTTCGTTCGACCCGAACGATGGTAGAAATTACAAGGCGGCAATCGACGCCCAAGAGCTACGAATTGATCTCGACCGCGTCACCCGAGCCGAAGCCCGTGTGACCTGGTTCTCCGTCGAGCTGCAGCCTATCGTCTGCACCGTCGCCCAAGCCAGGGATTGGATCGCCGATTACTTTGAAGCTCGCGAGCAACTCGCCAAGGATTACGCACAGGCCGCCGCTCAAATCGAAGCCGCCACCACTGTTGAAGAATTCAACGCAATTGTTTTCGGAACTTCACCATGACCGACACCTTCGGATCGGACGCGATTGCCGACCTGCAGCTTCCTGACGACCGGGGAGCGATCATGGCGGAGATCCTCGTGCAACCGACGATCGAGCTGCGGTTGACTGTCGAGGCCACGATCACAGCCACCCAGCAAACTCTGCCCCTCGCTTAGGACTGCGTCTCATGACCTTGCTCGCTGATAACGATAACGATGTAGTCATCGCAAACTTCGGTTACTCCTTCAGCCGTGATGCGATCGCCGATGCACAGTTAAGCGTAACCCTGGGCGACCCCAGCCGTCAGGGACCGGTCACCAACGCGACCAATGCGTCACCGATTGTGATCACCAGCTCGGGCCACGGGTTAGAACCTGGCCAAGAGGTGGTGATCTGCCGCTGCGAGGGGAATCTGGCCGCCAATGGCGTCCAGACGGTGTCCGCAGTGACGACCGACACATTCACCCTGGGCGACTCGGCCGGCTCGGGAGCGTTTGAGCCAGGCAAGGCCTATTGGATCCTCGCCGTCCCCGGAGCTGCAGGCCTCGTGGCCGAACCCGTCGCCGGCCAACCAGGGGTCTACCGTGCCGTCATTCCGGGTACCGTGCGGTTGATTGACGGTGTGAAGTACCTGCTGGTGACCGACTGCGCCAACTACAACTTTCACTCCGAGCGCGACGAGACCGTTCAGGTCCGTCGCTAGAATCGATTCAGCACGGGGCACAACCTCGAGGAGAGAAACACAATGAGCCAGGTCTTCGGATTTGACGCAGAGAGCGTCAAGCGGATCACCAAGGCCACGCGGCAGGTCTTGGGAGGCCTCGGCACGGTCAACCATCCGAGCGAAGCGAACCCCCGCAGCGACACCCGCTACCAGGGCCAGCTGGTCACGGATCTCGCGGCTGCCACCAGCAACTGGACCGGAGCCAAAACCGCCCGCTTCAAAATCTACCTGCCTGACAGCTCCAGCACGGCCGAGAATCCCGACTTCGTCGCGAGTGATTTCGGCGAAATCACCGTCGTGAATCGTAACCCTGATTTCAGTGCGAACGCAGGCGATCGCCTGACCATCATGCGACTCAACGGGGAATGGGTACCTTTGTCGCTCGGTCAGTCAGCGCGTCCGGGGCTCGCGCTGACAAAGCTTAATCCAGCCCCGCATGACAGTTTCGCACATGCAGACCTGCGAAGAATAGTGAATGTGCCCGTGCTTCCACTTCGCACAGTGGCAAATGTGGAACCGCCAGCCATCACAAACTATGTGCTCTTGGCGCCCCGTGAGTTCCTGGGATCGTTCCCGAGTGGCTGGGAGTTCGTGATTCACAATTCAATAACTGACGCGACGACCACTCGACTCCGGGCGGACTGCCTGGCGTCGGAACTGCAGACAGAACTGGAAGCTCTGCTCGACTCAGAAACGGTTGAAGTGTTTGGGCGTGGATCTGCGGGTAATCCTCAAGAACCTACTAACCCCTGGGGAACCAACCCGCCGTTACAGTGGCCCTTAGGTGTGTTTTTTGTCCGTGACACTGCCACCGACGCCTTCGAACTGAAAACGTTGAAGATCAATAAAGGCTGGCGGGCGGCTGGAATTGCGTCAGACAAGTGGCTTGATCTTGAACTGCGGGAACTGAGACTGTGGCCCCGCGATGTCAAACCGCTCGACTTGGAAGGAATTGTAGCGATCAACACGGTGACCAGCCCAAGAGAACTGGTGATTTACTCCGGCCAGGTTATTCAGCAGTGGGATCGAGAGTTTGAATGAGCTTTCTACGTTGCTTTGATCGATCAGGTCGCCTGCTGTGGGAAAGGAGGCAAATCAACCCACTATCCGCTGACACTGCGCAAACGGAGTTCTTGTCCCTTTTTGGCTCAGCAGTAGTTGACAGTCATGTGTTCGCGGTCTGGTGGAACCGAGAGCGAGGCGAGTCGATCTTCGCTTCAAGCTTATTCCAACCACCGAGCCAGCTGGAAGCGCGAGTCGTTACAGTAGTCACTTGCTACTCGATAGATGGCGATTTGCTATACCGACAATGCTTCTTTCGTGAGCCACTCGGGATGTGGCAGATTGAAACCTCGATAGAGGTTCAACTAGCCGGTATCCAAGACAATTTTGAGAGCGTTAGTCGAACTCAGTTCATACCGGCACACGGCACGATCGCGCAAGAGGTGTACTACGCGTGGGTCAGGCGAGTTGAACAAAGACCATCAGTCAACTGCACGCGGCATGGTGTTACAAGCAGAAACATCGCGTCAGGCGGAGGTTTGGTGTGTGCTTTCGTTGCTCGTCCATTGCCGACTCTCCATCGTTACAAGCATCGCTGGTTCGCAGCGATTGGGGACCA
This sequence comes from Planctomyces sp., assembly GCA_027483145.1. Taxonomy (GTDB): domain Bacteria; phylum Planctomycetota; class Planctomycetia; order Planctomycetales; family Planctomycetaceae; genus JAIXVG01. Next base: position 6,230 of record JAIXVG010000274.1, on the reverse strand, counting down.
ATTGTTCTTTCAATCGGAACTAGGTGAGCATGTAGAGATTGGACGAGAAAGAGAGATTGTTCGTCAAGCAGTGTTCAGTATCGATCGAACAAACCTCAACGACACAACCAGTTGGCTGCAATAATGAACGAGATTATCTTTGGACTGCACTACACATCACGAAGTGTCGAACGCGTAAGGCGTACACCGCTGCCGTTTAGTACAACGCGAGTTCAGTTTGATCTAACCTGCGATAACTTGTCTCTGGTAACCAAAAAGCTCACTTTGTCCGGTTGGCAAGTGCTGAGCATAACGACGCTGCCGTGGTCAACTCCGGTTTCTGTGCCTGATTTAAACAGTGACCGACGATCCAGCGGGACTTGGCAAAAAAACGTTCGACTCATGGCGGACGTGCCGTGGACCGACAGCCCAATAGTTGGTCCCCGCAACCCTTATCGTTTTTTGGAAGTGATTGACGGAGGCTCATATCAGCTTGGTGGTTGGCAAAACCTCTACGCTGTAACAGACAAGCTGCTTGACGTGATTTCGCCAAGGCCTGTACCGGGACTCGTCGTCGAATCCGAGATCCTAAATGGCCCTCAACCACCTTCAACCGATGACGATCTTTTATGGTTTGAGCCGTGGTACTGGAATGGAGCTGGACCGCCGATTCCAGAGCATCAATACACTATCGTTGCTGATGAAACGAAGGTGTTTGTTGAGTGGAATAACTCCGGTAGCGTTAAGAACTGCTGCATCGATTTTGTAAATGGTGACGTACTCGCGGCCGACCTTGATGCGAGGCCAATGAGTTCTTTCACAGCAGCTACCGTCGGTGACAATGTTTTAAGTCGCGATAGCCAGGGCGTACGATTCTTTCGAAGTTTTTGGGAACCAGACGGACACCTTTACGTCACGCCCACCAACGTTACAAGAAACGGCCTTCTGGATCACCCGTTTTCACCTGGCAGCAAGCAGTCTCAGTTTCAGCTTAACTGCTTACACCTGACTACGAGCAGAGTGGTGCTACCGGTGTTTGTGCCGACAACCAATGCAGGGCCGCTCAGTTCTTCGCCCTGATCCGATCCCGCTGTTTCTTCCATTCAGGTTCCAGCTCGCGCCACGGCATCGCTCGCACTTTGGGGAACTGCTGATGCCAGCCATCTACGTTCACGGTCTCCCGAGTCACAAAGAAGTGGCCATACACTTTGACCCATTCGCCCACGGTCAAGTCGGCCGTCGGTCCGTCCAGGACAAAGTGGTAGACCTCCCGCTGACGCGACCTCGGTGCCTCGGGCTGCAGCTCGGCCGTTGCCTCGTCGTATAGATCACCAGCCACCTCGCCGGGGTCAGCCTGATAGTAGGTCGGTTCGTGGTGGTAACGTACCAGGGCTGTGTTCTCGGTCAGAATCTGCTCAATGCGAACCTCGTCGAGCCACGGGAACACCCCGATCTGCCCCGGTACCAGCGGCAGGGTCAGGTAGCGATTGCGGGCAGAGCCTGGCTTGCCGGGATTCTTGACGATCGCCTTGAGGCTCTTGATCTCGACATCGATCGGTCCGGCCGTAAAAACCCCGGCCAGCTTACGTTTAGAAACAAATCGTTTGAGTCTGGCCTTCGAAACCTCCTGTAGATCAAGACGGGCCTGTTCGCAGGCTTCGGCCCATTCTTCGAAGTCGGCCGCGATCGGAACGGAGGGGTTAAACTCTTCAACTTCAACCATCGGCTCTTCAGCCCAAACCGCCGACGACAACAGCAACGATGCTAGTAACAGCCTCATGGCCCCTCTCTCCTTTCCAAGATCAACCTGATCGAACGACCGCCGCAGGATTGTATCACGTTAACCGACCGAGTGGCCGTACTCACACCTGAAACCCAAACGAGTTCAGCAGCTTGTCCAGCAGATTGGTAGCCACCTTGAACGTTGGTTCGTCCTTAGTTCGATCAGGGTGCAGGGCCAAAAGAACTTCTCGGCGAAACTGCTTGACACGTTCACTTGAAACTCGCAAGTAGTCTGCCGTCACAGGGCTGTGCCCACTCATCTGGCATAGCTCCTGGACCATTCCCGCCAATGGGTCTGGAGCTGGTAACGCCTGAAACCCCGTGTACTGCTCGCCCCCTTGGGTCGCTCCGTACCGATCGACCGCTCGCAACGCTTCGAGCGTTTTGGCGATCGCCTTGATGTTCGCGAGCCAAGAGTCGTACTGGTCACAGGCGAAGCTCATCAGCTTGTTCACACTGGTGAACTGCACCACTACCGCCGGGCTGGATGGTTTCGTTCCGGCCCGCAACTGACCGTCTTGGCGTATCTCGCTCGGTTTGCAGTCGAGCTGAATCACCACGTCCTTGGCTCGCAGGTGCAATAACTCACGCTCAAGCAAGTCCGCCACTGCTGTTCTTGATTCGTCAAACCTCGACCGAATCCGTTTGTAAGCCGGGGTCATGGTGCGAGGGAACAAGGTCATCGCCACGTAGATTGCGTCAAACTTCATTGCTTGCCACCGATCTGAACTCTTTCAAAACCTAATGCTCGGTAATCAGTCATTCCCCAACATGCGGCCAACAAGTTGCTCACACTCGTCCCGCGCTTTACCCAGCAACGAGATGGCAATCGTTACTCTGCCTGCTGCAGCGTTCTTCTTCGCTAGCCCCAGCAAGATCTCCACGACACCCGCAGCCACATCGATTGCATCGACCCAATCGTCTTTCACTTCGGTGCTCTGAGTCATGTTTCCCTCTTTCTTTCTGATACCGATCTACCCAAAACACCCCCTACCAACTCGTTACGTCCTTGGCCGAGGCCTTCAGCACGATCGACGGCATCGCAGGAACCTTCTTGGACTCACGGAAGCGATTGACCATATCGGCGATCAGTATGGCCTTGTTGGTGCCCGTCGCGGCAAGCCGCCATTCCTTGTTCAACGCCTCAAGCTGTTCGACTTGAAACAGCCTGAGAAGGCTTTCCAACCAATCGTCGGCCCTGGTCGCAAATTGAATCCACTTGTCCGACCAGTTGATGGCCGCGAGCTCGGCAAAGTGCTCTAGGGCCTTGGGGCTGATCATTCGCCAGGGTGAAAGCTCGCCGTGTTGAATGAGTCCAGCAGCCAAAATGCGAAGCTTCTCAACGTCTTTGATATCCCGGACTGCCGAGTAGACTTGGGTTTCGTCTTTCCGCGAATCCATCTTCTTGCCGAACGCAACCGGCCAAGCTTCCTCCAGCGAAGTGAACACTCTAATTCCCTCTCGCTGAACCGAGGCGAACGCAAACAGGCCCACGCAATCGAACGTGGTCGCCTCAGTCTTGAACCACTCCGCGACGACGAGCTGGTTCCAGCGTGCTTTCCACTTCGCGACTCGGCTCAAAAGCTCTTTCGTTTTCTCGGCCTGCGACTTCGCCGGCTTCGCCTGGTCAGCTTCAACTTCTTTCGACTGTTTCGAGGTAACCTTCTTTTTCTTTTTCTCGATCAGCTTGGCTGTCAGTTCCTGATAGAGATTGTCATTGAATGCTCTGCGATTCGTTCCTGTCTGCCATCGATTTGGTACGTCGCGCACATCGAGCTGAGCTAATTGTTCGTCGGTGAACGTGAGAGTGATGTTCACTCCCTCTCGATACAGGTATCCTTCCACCGGTTCGCTAAGATCCTCCAGTGCGTCAACCAGCGCGACGTTCCAATCGTCACCGTCTTCAAGCAACTCGTGCAATCGCTCAAGAACGTTGGGCAGGTCTGCCCAGGTCGCTAGTTCGCGGGCCTGCGTGGCTGTGATTTCGCCGGAAATCACTCTCGATTGCCAGGTATCGGGCAGCTTCAAAAGCCTCAGCCGGTTACCGATGTGCCCCTGCGAAACCTTGAGCTTCGCCGCCAATTCACGCTGCGAAACCTCGTACTTCTGCACCATCAACTGAAGGCCGCGGGCCTCTTCGATAGGGCTGAGGTCTTGTCGCTGGAACGACACCAGCCGGAGCAGGGCCGCCTCGGCCTCTGTGCACTCACGGATCTCCGCTCGCAGCGAGACGATCCCGACCATACGAGCCGCCCGCCAGCGGCGTTCGCCATCGATGAGCTCGAATTCGCTGTCGTTGATCCGGCGAACCACTAGCGGGCAGACTTGCCCTTGGATCAACGATTCTCCCAGTTCCTTGAGTGCGGCCTCGTCAAAGTGCGTCCGGGGGTTCTCGGCACTTGGCTTGATCAGTGAGACCGCGATGATAGCCGAATGGCCAGCGCTCCCTTCGATCGGCACGACCGCCGGTTCTTTAACCGGCACGTTCTCACGATTAGAAATCTTCAGAGCTTTGTCAAACTCCCTCTTCGCGGCGGCTTTGTCGGTCGCCTTTTGTTCTTTGGTTTTTGGTACTTGGGTTTGTCGTCTTGCGGCTGTGGCTCGGGCCATGTCATTGTCTTTCAAAAAAGGGTGAGTTGCTTCTCTGCGGCAGCCGGGGCTATCGGCTGATTCGTCTTGATCGGTTTGGGTTTGGTCGTCAGCTCCACCTTGAACCATTCCACATTTCTTGCAGGCATTCTCATCAACCGAGCCTGGCGACACTGCTCGGGTGGTTCTGAGACCGACATCGACTTGTGAAGAATCACCGCATGCCCGGCGATCACCACCACAAACACATTCAAGCCTTGTGCACGCCGCTTGACTGCATCGGCCAGGATGGCTGAGGCCTGGGCCTCGACCACCTCGCCACGATGCAAAAAGCGGTTGAAGACCTTGTAGGGGCAAGCCTCCGGGACCTGCAGCCAGGTCCCGGAGTCGCGATCAATCAGCACTTCAAACGAGCAGGCTGTGTACATGACTGGCCTCGTCGCTAGTTATCGCTTTATCGGAAACCGATAAAAGCACATGACTGGCCTCATCGCTTTTCCGGGCTTCAAGCCGGTTTCAATCGATTTCGAAACCAGCTTTTCTCGCCTCGTACCGCAGTCGGTTCAAAACCACCTGGTATCCATCGAATGGTTGATCAGCTTTCAGCAAGCAGGTCGCGCCGAATCCACATTCGATGGCTGACTTGTCCTTGAGCCGCCGACCGCATCGTTTGCAGTACGCGATCGGCGGCTCACCTTCGATGAACGAAAGTTGGCCTGGGAGCATGCCAACACCTTTGGGCTTTGGCATCTCAAGCCCCCAAGTGAATTGGGTCATAAATCGTCTGCGCCCCGTAGTGGTGCGCAGGCCGTCAATCTCCGACGCCGTGGCGGAGCTCGGTTACATCATCTTCTTCTTCGAATTCTTCGTCCTCGTCCTCGTCCTCGTCATCATCGTCATCGTCATCCCCGTCGTCATCATCTTCGTCGAAGTCCTCTTCATCAGGCTCGTCCTCCTTGGTGTCCTCACCCGCTGCCGGTGCCGGTGCCGCTGGCAGGCTCTTCCACTGCGGCTGAGCCAGGACATACGAAGGCAGAAAGCTCAAGGGCTTCGCCTGGATGTAGCTGGCGACCCGTTGTGCAGCTTCCTGCGAGCATTCCGTGATCGAGAAGATCGAATCGTTTCCAATGAACCTGCTGAATGCGGCAACGACGACTTGCCCATCAGCATTTGTTACCTCTGGCACATCAAGTCGAAGCAATTTGCCGCTGCCAAGCTGATGCTCGACGAGAAAGCCTGCGTAACGGGCGTGTCCCATTTGCTCGACGATCGCCCAGAAGCCAGTTGGATTTTCAACGGTGGTGTGTCCGGTCATTTCTTGCCCTTTGCTAGTTGTGGAAACCTCGCTAACAGGCGAGCGACTTGCTCGCCTCGGTCATGATCAATCGATCGTTCATGAATCGGCTCTCGGGGAGCCGCTGCGGCAGGCGGCGATCGCGGCCGCTGGTCGCTGGCTAGACCATCAACCAGGTTAGTGCTCTGCGAGCCAATCGATTGCTCACTCGCCGGAAAATCGAGCAACCTGATTTGACGGCTTGCCCAGTCCTCGTCAGACGGCTGGGCGATCAAGGAGCCTTTGGGCTTCAGCCCACCTTTGAATTTCGCGATCGGCTCCTTAAACCTGTTATCAGGGTTTCGGTAACAGCATCTTCCCGATGCGAAGATCTGCAGTCGTAGCCAATCGGTTGGTTGACGCCAGGAGTCCGGGAATCGCTGATGGTTGGCCGCGACGATCTCGAACACCGCCTGCAGGGCCTTAGGATCGGTCAGGTCTGCATGCTTGGTGATCACTTCGTCGACTTGCAAGATTCGTCGCCGCGAAGGCGGAGTGGAACCCCTACCACCCTCTCGCGCGTCATGTCTTACATGTGTTTTGTTTT
>JAIXVG010000470.1 GCA_027483145.1 Planctomyces sp. | reverse complement strand
GACTGGTCCTCATCGTACTGATTATCGTTGGACTGGAACGACGGTACGCGGCATTAAAGAAGCAGTTTCTGGAAGAAGCCGAGGCTGCGGAATCGCAGCGGGGCTAGCCGTTTCAACTTGGTGACGGGCCTCTGGATTGCAGGCGACGGTGGGAGCAGTTTGTTCCGCACGATCCTGAAGGTGGTCGTTGTCATTCCGGTCAGTTGTCTGACGGCCGCAAGCCGGCCCATTTCACCCATCGATTTTGGCCAAGGTAACAACAGTCAAGGTCTCGATTGGGCTGTGACGCTTTTTCCCGGCTGTTCGGGCGGGGCGCTCCAGTCGGCGTAATCCGCGCGACCAGATGCCGAAATCAGAGTGCCTGCTATTCAAAAGGGGGTTGGCCGAAATAGGCGGTTGAATTTCCCTGTGGTCGCTGGCTATGCTCGGGCCGATGGTTGGAAGGGGGCTGCTCGCACCATTTGCCCGGGCCGACCAGGACTGAGTTTTCATTTAGAGCCGGAGCCATAGCGCCATGCAGCCTGTCACACGAGAGCGGTCGATTCGCTATTTACCATCCGAGACGGCGTGGGATGGCTGGAGCGACTTCCTGCAGAAGACCATTGTTGATAATGGTTCCAAAGTGATCTGCGACGTGGGTGGCGGGGCAAATCCTCAGTTGCCGCTCGAGTTTGTCGAAGCGAACGGGATTGACTACACGGTTTTGGATATCTCCCAATCAGAGCTGGATAAGGCCCCGGCCCAGTACCACAAGATTTGTGCCGACGTAGCGGCCAAGGACTTTGCCTTTGGTGAAGCCAAGTTCGATCTCATCTTTTCCAAGATGGTGGCAGAGCACGTTAAAAGCGCCAGAAATTTTCATACGAACATCAGGAATATGCTGAAGCCAGGGGGCTTGTCGGTTCACTTTTTCCCTACGCTGTATACGCTGCCATTTACGGTGAATCGCCTGATCCCTGAGTCGCTTTCAAGTGCCATTTTGAATGTGGTGGCACCGCGCAACCGATATCAGTTCGATAAGTTTCCCGCCTATTACGACTGGTGTCGTGGCCCCACAAAACGGCAGATCAATCGGCTGGAGGGGTTAGGTTACGAAGTGGTCGACTACGTTGGCTTCTATGGTCATGCATCTTACTACCGGCGAATTCCACCCGTTCGGGTGCTGCACAATATGAAGACAGCCTTTCTGCTTCGAAACCCGATGCCAACCTTTACCAGCTTTGCGTATCTGATTCTGCGTAAGGTTTAGACGCAGGGAGGCTATCGGGCCACCGGTACGTACCAGCGAGGCATGAGTCAATCGCATGGTAGATTGGTGTGTCTTGGCCACGCCACTGCATGGCCAAGACACAGACGCGGCCAAGATACTTACCAGCGGCCTGGTTCGTTGTTTGTTTGCACCTGTTTGCGGTATGCGCCTGGTGTCATGCCTTGCTCGCGCTTGAAGGCCACCGAGAGATACTCAGGGTGTGGGAAGCCTGCCGAGCGGGCTATTTGCTCAAGCGTGAGATCGGTTTCGGCCAGAAGTTGCTTGACCCGTTTCCACTGAGTTTCTCGCAGTTCTTCCTGGGGCGATCTTCCAAGATACTTGCGGAACCGGCGTTCGAGTACACTTCGGGAGAGTGGAACGCTGACTAGAATTTCGGAGACCGCAAGGCCCGAGCAGGCGTTTTCTCTCACGAGACGAACCGCCAGCGCGACTTGCGGATCGTCGATTGCCAAGACATCGGTTGACTGGCGCGTGATGATGCCCAGCGGGTCAATGAACGTGGTGGTTGGGGGGCTGGTGTCGCCCGCCATCAGGCGATCGAGCAGGGCCGCTCCCTCGTAGCCAATTTTTTCTGGATTCAGAATGACACTGGAGAGTGGTGGATCACAAAGATCACAGACCAATTCTTCATTATCGACGCCAATCACCGCGACCGCTTCCGGAACGGCTAGTTCCAGATTGCGACAGGCATCAAGAACGTGCTGCCCGCGCAGGTCGTTACAGGCCATTATTCCCACAGGTTTGGGAAGCTTGGAAAGCCAGGCAGCAATGGCTGCCTGCTGCTCTTCCCAACTGAAGTTCGAGGTCGAGTCCCAAGGAGTTTCGAAGCATTCGTAGCTGCTGTGCGGGATACCGTTAAGAGCGGCAGCGAAGCCCTCGCGTCGCTCGCGAGACCAGCGATGTTCTGTGAATCCGCAAAAAGCAAAGTGGCGAAACCCGCGTTCGGTGAGGTGGGCAGCTGCCAATTGGCCAACGACCGCATTATTGGTGAAGAGATGATTCAGACCGTCAAACAGCTTACGGTCAGTCATATCGACCGCCGGAATTCCTTTACTGAGAATGATCTCCGCCAGTTCTGGGGTGGTCGACCTGCTGATGATTCCGTCGCCATTCCAATCTGCCAGCCAGGCAGGTGGAGGAGCAAACAAATCGTGGAGTTCGAGGTAAATTGACCAGGGCCCGTTGGCGACGATGTAGCGATTGATGCCGCGCATAACCGCACGGCCGTAGGCCAGAGATGTTTCGACAATGAGGGCAACGCGCGGGCGGGTCATGATGGTATTGTCGTAACAAGTTTCCTTACAGATTTGCAAGGTTGAGTGGAAATTTGTGTCGAGTTAGCTCTTGGTAAACAAGGATCAACTTTGCCAGTTTGATTCGGTTTGCCGAAGATTCAGTCAGCCGCCGGCCTGACGAGAGGATGGCAGAATTTGGGATGAGCGACAACACGCTTGGGAGATATGGAAGGTTCGTGCAGTGTTATACCGCATCTACTTTTGCTTATTGGAACGAAAAGAATCTCATTTTTGATTTGTCGGAAACTCATTGATTGGCGCGAGGGATCTGGTCACAATTTAACTGGATGGAGCAAAAGTCATTTGGTTTCTTCCCACTTACGGGCCGTTGTCAATTAAGAGATGGCTGTCTGGTTCTTTGCAAGATAACTCAGTCACTTTTCGGTTTCGGATTCGACCGGAAATGTGACGGTAGACGCTTCCGCTAGACTCTTCTTAATCCCGCCTTGATCTCTCTGTTCAGTCCACGTCGCCTTCCACGGCACGCTGCTTCCGTTGAAGAACCCCTTTTTTTCATCAAATCCATCGTGTTTCGTTGATTCATTTTGGCAGGGGAGAATGACCTCCAATGTGCTCGATCGCAACTGATCTCAGACGCCCGGAATTTCGCAGCTTTTTTGCAGCGGCTGTTTTCTGCCAGTTTGCTGCTGTTGGGCGAAGTTGGCGGTTTGTCCCTCTGCTTGTGATGTTGATTGGGTTTACGCCCGGGATGGCTTCGGCTGATACGGCGAGTTTGCCCGAGGCGGACCTGCAGTTCTACCAATCGCAGGTCGCTCCACTCCTGGAAGTGCATTGCAACAAGTGTCACGGGGCCGATTCCAAGTTTCGTGGCGGGCTGGATTTGTCATCGCGGCAGGGGCTGATGACGGGAGGGGATAGCGGCCCTGCGATTGATGCCGATGCCCCCGAGTCGTCGCTGCTGTTGGATGCCATTAATTATCGCGGGCTGGAGATGCCGCCGGCAGGCAAGTTACCCGCTGCCGAGATTGCAGTTTTGACGGAATGGGTGCGCCGAGGTGCTCCTTTGCCGGTGCAGACAACCAGCCGAACAAAGCATGAAGAAGGCCCGCCAAAAGCGGCTGACCATCGGGGGCACTGGGCTTTCAGGCCAGTTGTCAGTGGGCCAGTTCCTGAAGGGTCCCCGGCTGACTGGGGGAATTCGCCGATTGATGCATTTGTTTGGCAGCAGTTAACGGCTGCGGGGCTTGAACCAACCAAACAAGCTGATCGTCGGGCACTAATTCGTCGGGCTTACTTCGACCTGACAGGGCTGCCACCGACGTTGGCCCAGGTGGACGCATTTGTTCGGTCGCCCGACCCTCGCGCCTACGAGCATGTGCTCGATGAGTTATTGGCTTCGCCTCAGTATGGGGAAAAGTGGGGTCGGTTCTGGCTTGATCTGGTCAGATATGCTGAGACAAACAGCTTCGAGCGAGATGGGGCCAAGCCTGAAGCATGGAAGTATCGCGATTATGTGATTGCTTCGTTCAACAGCGATAAAGGGTACGATCGATTTCTGATGGAGCAATTGGCTGGGGATGAGTTACCCGATGCATCCAAAGAAACGCGGATTGCAACCGGGTACTATCGGCTGGGGACCTGGGATGACGAGCCGAGCGATCGAACTCAGGCCTTGTACGACGAACTGGATGAGATTGTGGCCACAACCAGCCAGGTCTTGCTGGGGCTGACGGTTAACTGCGCGCGATGTCACGATCATAAGATCGATCCGATTTCACAGCGAGATTATTACCAGACGCTGGCCCTGTTTCAGGATGTGGCACCAGATGGTCACCGGACGAGTCCGTATGAGCTGGTTGATCTTTCAGATTCGCCGGTTGTGGCTGCCTATCGGGAACGTGATGCAGAGCTGGGCCGGATCAGACATCGGCTGCATGAACTGGAGCAGGCTGCGATTGCCCGGATGCCGGGGGTAGACCAGCGTCGCACCGAGACCGATCAACGCCTGCAAGTGTTGAATGAGAAACTGGCGCAGTTTCAGTCGGCTGAAGAAGGGGCCGAGTACCGCCGCTTACGCGACGAGTTGGTGGCGTGGGAGCAAAAGCAACTTCCTCCGCGTGAATTAGCGATGGGGGTTGCGACTGCTTCGGCCAATCCCCGACCGACCCATGTGTTGATTCGGGGGAATCCTCACGCACCGGGTGCAGAGGTTGAACCAGGGTTCCTGGAAGTATTGAGCGGCGTGCCGAGCGCTGGCTCAATCACTCCTGCTGCAACGTCATCTGGCCGCCGTCTTCACTTTGCACGTTGGGTAACGCAGCCCGACCATCCGCTCACTTATCGGGTGTACGTGAACCGAATCTGGCAGCAGCATTTTGGGCGAGGGCTGGTTCGTTCGGCGAGTAACTTTGGACTGAAGGGTGATCAGCCAACGCATCCCGAGTTATTGGATTGGTTGACGGCCCAGTTTATTCGTGGGGGCTTTCAGACGAAGCCTTTACACAAGCTGATCATGCTTTCGAAAACGTATCAGCTTTCGTCAGAGCCAACAGAAGACCAGTTGCGAGTTGACCCCGCGAACGACCTTTTGGGACGCTTTGATTTACGCAGGCTATCGGCAGAGGAGCTTCGCGACACGATGCTACTGGTGAGCGGACAGCTCAATCTCAAGCTGGGGGGACCCAGTGTTTACCCAGCGATGCCGGCCGAGGTGCTGGCGGGGCAGTCTCAACCAGGGCAGGGGTGGCAAACGAGCCCAGAGGCAGCTAAGGCGGCGAATCGGCGATCGGTGTATGTGCATGTGAAGCGAAGCCTGTTGTTGCCGCTGCTTTCGTCGTTTGATTTTCCTGATCCTGATGGAAGTTGTGCGGTCCGGTTTGCGACGACGCAGCCGACGCAGGCACTTTCGATGCTGAACGGTCGGTTTGCAAACGAAGCGGCAGACGAGTTTGCGAAGTTTGCTGCCAGGGAGGGGGGGCACGATCAGCCTTCGGTCGTGCGACGCGCACTTGAAACCGCCTTCTCGCGGCCAGCCACGCAAGCGGAAGTGATTCGGGGGCTGAAGCTGGTGAATGAACTGATAACCGAAGAGGGGCTGACCGCTGAGGCGGCCTTGTCGCGGTTTTGTCTGATGGTTCTGAATTTGAATGAGTTTGTTTTTGTTGACTGAGAGCCTATCTGAGACCTCTTTGGTGCGGCGATACTGCATAACCAAATAAGGGGTTTCGAACAGGCATAATCGGGTTCTCAGAAAGGCTCTTGGCCGCAAGCTTAATTGAGGTGATATGATGACTGAATCTGGTGCTGCATTCTGTGGTCGCACGCGACGGGAAATGCTGTGGGAAACGGGTGCGGGTTTCACCGGCCTGGGTCTGACAGGCCTATTGAGTGCTGATGGGTTCTTTGGTAAGGCGGCCGCCGCATCGGAAGAGCAACCGTTCGTGAACCCCTTGGCCCCTCGGCCGGGGCATTTTGCCGGGAAGGCCAAGAGCGTCATTTTTCTGTTTATGTATGGCGGGCCAAGCCAGGTCGACACGTTTGACTACAAGCCCAAGTTGTATGAACTCGATGGCAAGACAATTGCCGTCAAAACGAAAGGGCGCGGGGGGAGCAAGAACGAAGGTCGCGTGGTTGGTCCTAAATGGAACTTCAAGCAGTATGGCCAGTCGGGCCAGTGGATTTCGGACTTGTTTCCGAACCTGGCGACCTGTGCTGATGACCTGGCGTTTATCAAGTCGATGACGGCTGATTCGCCCATTCATGGGTCGGCCATGCTGCAAATGAACTCGGGGAAGATTCAAAGTGGTAGCCCCTGTCTTGGGTCATGGATCAACTATGGATTAGGGACCGAGAACGAAAATCTCCCTGGCTTTGTGGTGATGCTTGACCCCACGGGGGGGCCGATCAGTGGGGCCAAGAACTGGTCGAGCGGATACATGCCTGCTTCGTACCAGGCGACGGTGATGCGATCGGGTGGCACTCCAATTTTGGATTTGGCCCGGCCAGAGGACCTGACCGAATCGGCTCAGCGGCGGCTACTCGATTCGTTGCAAAGCTACAATCGCGAGCACGAAGCCACTCGCAACCACAACAGTAACCTGGCAGCCCGAATTGCCAGTTACGAGTTGGCCTTCAAAATGCAGCGGTATGCTCCTGAAGCGACCGATTTCTCTCAGGAGACCGCAGAGACGCTGGGGCTGTATGGAGTCGACAAGCCACAGACCGAGTCGTTTGGTCGACAATGCCTGTTGGCGCGGCGACTGGTTGAGCGCGGGGTTCGGTTCATCCAGATTTATTCTGGTGGCAGCCACAACGATGACAACTGGGATGCGCATGGGGACTTGGTGAAGAACCATACCTATCATGCGGGCCGCACCGATTTACCAATCGCCGGGCTGATTAAAGACCTGAAGCAGCGCGGCCTATTGGACGAAACGCTGATCGTATGGGGTGGTGAATTTGGTCGTCAGCCAACCGCCGAATACGCCGAGGGGACCGGCCGCGACCACAACGCGTATGGCTTTACCATGTGGTGCGCCGGGGGCGGCATCAAGGGGGGAAGCAGTGTCGGCGAGACCGATGAGCTGGGTTCAGCCGCAGTCCAGGACCGCTTCCATGTGAAGCAATTGCACGCCACGATTTTGCATCAATTGGGAATCGACCCCAATCGGTTATCCTACTTCTATGGTGGGCTAGATCAGAAGCTGGTTGGTGTCGAAGAGGTCGAGCCGATCAGGCAGATTATTGGGTGATGATTGTTGGACCGGCACGGGCCACTGCCGCTGAGCCCGCAAGAACTTGGCTAACTCAGGCTTAGAAGCACTGAATCGTATGCCAAACTCGCCCGAATTCGAGGTTAGCAAAGTCTCTCGCATGGACAAAGAAATAAAGTCGCCCTTGATCGTACCACCACCAACCTGGGCCTGTATCGTCGATGTCCGAGTCAATTTGCAACAGCAATATCCAGTCATATACATCTTCAGCGTTCAGTTGGCACTGCTTGTTAGCATCGAATTCTGGATCACTTCTGGGCACGTCAATTAGCGGATAAGGAATTGCCTCATAATGAATGTACTGGGGATGCCCGAGTAAACGATAATGAACGTTCCCGTTTCGTCCGATGAGTGCCTCGCTGATTTTGTTTATCGATTCGCACGTTGGGCTGCCTGGGTCTGCAAAACGCCCTTCGGCCCTTGGTAAGGTTAACTCCGCCGAAACCTTGACGCTGCATGACTTGGCAGTATGCAGTGGGTCAGCATCTGGCGGAGGGAAAGTGCGATTCAGCGCTGATCGATCGCAATTCGAGTAAAAGACTCGGCAGCTTCCCAGATCCGCTAAGTTGTCCCCAAAAGGATCAAGATATCGATCGAAGAAGAAGTAAAGCCAACCCGTCTTTGGCAATCTGGCGTCAATTGTTGGCAAGTTACCTAAGTCAATCTGGGAGATGAAGCCGAGGGGGGCTGGTCCCTTTGGCCGCTTTATTCGGCCAGAGTGACCGATTACCGCTTCTGACAATATCCATTGTGGCCATTCGATTCCCGGAGGAAGATCGGGCACGCCGCCAATTCGGGACTCTCCCAGACCGAGTTGATCCATCTCCACACGTTGAGTGACCAGCCGCACCGAGGGAAGGGCGTATTCGGTTAAGTCAATCTCCGATAGCTCTCGATGCTCAGATGCCTGTTCGCGTAGCAAGTCACTCAATAACTGAATCTCAGGTCCCATTTGGATCTCCAAATTCGTCACGCTGAAGAAAAGCTGGAGGTGAGCAGAGCCATCATCCGGATCACCGCAATGTCGCTCGATCCAAAACGAATTGCAGACGCAACGCAAGTTCGAAAACGTACTCGCCAGAGCGTCCAATGACTTCGCTCTCGATTTACGACCAGAGAGATAAGAACGTTTCACCAGACTCAAAAGTTCACCGTACCCGAGCCTTACGGGAACGGGCAAGGCCCAACGTGGCTCGCACTAAGTTGAAGTGGGAATCTTCATAACGTGCTGTCAGCCGCACCATCGATGACTGATTCGAATCGGTGACAATCACAGCGAGCCGTAGGGTACGGCCTGCCCCGATTGTGACCTCTGTACACCGGTTCGTTGTCCTGGTAACAAACCTCGGTTACGGCCGAGTGATCGACAACATCCTGGGTGTGACTGAACTTGGCGATCTATTGGTTATAGTAGTGAAAGATGGTTCGTTTGATTTTCAACAACGGTGCGGCAAGTCGCACCCTGTAGGACTGAGCTGGGTCGTTCTGCCGATGAACATGAAACAGAAATTCTGCCAACCGAACGATGCCGAGCTTGAGTGGATTGCAAACTCGATTGTTAATGCATGCACGCTTGTGACAGCATCCAGGCCTGAAGATGTCGAGTGTAAGATGACACCCGAGATTCTGGATGTCGCATACAAGAATTGGCTCAACGGCGACACGAAGCTCGATATGCCAGCGAATGACGTTATACACGCAATTGGTTTTGCATTTGGTCAGTTTCTGGTAGATCACGACGGATTCGAATGGACGATCGTATCCGATCAATTCGGCACGGATCTTGGCGTTCGAGCGCTTCCTGACAGAGGTGATGTATTGATATATCCTGCGAACATGGTTGCGAAACGGTGGGAGACCCAGGAAACGGATTTTCTAGTGCCTATCTACCAGGGGGTGATCGATCAACGCAACAAGATCCGTGATTCATGGGACTCCCAAAGGAAATCGCCATGGTGGAAACCGTGGTAGTCTAGGTGGGACAAACGATTACAACCAACCCCTCGTTGGGTGGCGGGGGCGCACGGCGTTTCGCCGAAGCCCCCGACCATACGGCGATTGGTATTGGTTCAGGGGCTGCTGCGTTGCGGTGCGCCCCTGCCACCCGTCTAAAAAGATAGACAGGCCCACTTGAATCCTTTCAAGGGGCCTGTCTGAGTTACGTCGCATCCTTGCGACTGCGTCTTGGTATTGCGAACTGGCGGTTACCCCCGAACTTGCTGCAACGCATGCGCGGCGGCGGCTCGGATGTCGGCGTTGGGGTCGGTCAGGGCTTCTTGCAACTCGGGGAGAGCAGGGGCCGCCAGCGGGCCGATTTCTCCCAGGGCGTAGATCGCTCCGACACGCACTCGTTGTTCTGGGTCACTTAACAGGCGAGTGAGGGCCACGACCACATCGGTCCGCTGGGGCTTCAGCTCAGCCAGGGAGTAGGTGGCCAGCCAGCGAATGTTCTGGTCCTTCTCGTCGAGGCAACCAGCCAAAGTCGAGAGGGCTTTTTGCTCGTAGGTTGGGTAGCGAACCAGCACTTCAGCCACATGCAAGCGGACATACGGATCGCTGTCGGTCAGGGCGGTTGCGAGGGCTGGCAAGGCTTCGGCTGCCTGTGGACCCAGCTCACCAATACAGGCGGCTGAGAATGAGCGAACTCCGGCGTCGGTTGATTTAAGGCCCTGAACTAACGACCCAAGGACTTCTTTGTCGTTGTACTTCATCCGAGAGAGGGCCAGGGCCGAGTGAATGCGAACGTAAGGGTCGTTGTGCTTGAGCAGCGTGCGAAGGGCAGGGGCTGCGGCACGACCTGCTTCGGCCATTTGGCCAACGCGGTGAACGTTCCGCTTGAGGACTTCGATATCCCCGGTTTCCATCGAAGCGACAAGCTGCTTCAGTTCGCCTGTGGCTTCTGGACACTTGGCCAAGAGGGACTTCGCGTGGGGAATCGCTTCTTTTGCGGTACCCACGACAGCGACTGCGGTGGAGGCTTTCTTGGAAAGGCCATCCCAATCGAGATCGGCTTTGGTCGCTTCAACCTGCTTGGTAACGGCTGCTTTGGTCTCTTCAAACTCGTTGGCGGCAGTTTCAGTGGCGGTATCAACCAGTTGTTTTGACTTCTGGTTAGCTTGCTTCTCGAGACTGGCCAGCTTCTTGAGAGCCGCGTCTTCTGAGGCTTTCAGAGCCGCGTCAATCTTGGTGATTTCTTCTTCCCAGGCTGGGGCGGCTTCACTCGCAGCCGTCTTGCCCACGGGAGGAGCAGTCTTCTTCACTGCTTTGCTGGCGTTCGGTGCTGGTTTTTTCGCACCGAAGAGTGGTTCTTCGGAAAGAGCAGCCAACT
>JAIXVG010000617.1 GCA_027483145.1 Planctomyces sp. | reverse complement strand
TCGAGCCGACGATGCGAATCGTCGGGTTCTCGAAACTACGACGGAACGCCCGGGCCACTAGTGGCTCTGTTCGCCCGGCTAGAAGTAACTGCCGCACTGATCAAGCAGTGAACTGGAAGTGATGGACTGCGCGAGGTGCAAACAGTTGTATCTTCGCAGGGTGCGGCTTGCCGCACCGACTTCACCGGGATGGCTGATGATCTCAATTCGCGGCAAATGTGTTTGAGGGTCGCCCAAGCATCAAACGCAATCTCGGGATCCGATACCCCACTTGGTGCGGCAAGCCGCGCCCTACGAGGCGTGAAGCGTGAAGCAGGTCACTTCAGGGACACCAGTCAGATCAAGACACTGGCGAAGCCAGTGGCACACAGAGGCAAGACCCAATCTGAGTGAGTCGCTACACTTGCAGGGCGACTTGAGAAACTCTGGCGGTGAGTTCGCTCGCTGCGGGCCAGAGCGCTACTTTCCGGAAGTGGTCCGGGTGCGCTTTGTCGCCGTTTTGGTAGAGCGAGTGCTAGCAGCCCCTTTTTTGGTCCCCGATTTCTTGGCGGTCTGTCGGGCCACTAGTTCGGCGATTCGTTTACCAGCGTTGTGCAGAACGCGGTTATCCTCGGTCGACAGCTTGGCCGCTTCCGATTCGATCAGTTCAATCAGTAGCCGGGCTTCGTCTGCCGAAATCGTATGGGGGGCATCCTGCCGCAACACAGCCGCCGAGGTCTTCTTGACCGGTTTTGAAGCAGCTTTCGAGGGGACGCCACGCGGCATGTCGAATTTTCCGATGGAGAGAATCACAGGTGCACTTCAAGCTATTCGCTCTTTCATCGTCGGCCGCTGCAGGACGAAATTTGAAAATCTGACGAGGGCGTTATCATCGTTACGGCTAAACTCGATAGCATAGGCTGCAGTTTCAGCCGGCGAGGACCTTCGACTGCAACAATTGCGAGCCGTTACATGATCGGCTGTGAATGAATGAACCCCGACGATTGGCATCGTCGGCTCGGCCGAGACTTGAAAACCGGTACCACCACAAGCTTTCATCCCGAATACCCCCCGCAACAACCGCGATCAATGCTTCCAGCGAACGGTCTGCATGCCCCCTAAACGTAAAAAACCAAACAACGACAAAAAGCTCAGGGTCTCGTTTCGCAAGAATCGGGACACCCGAGGCCGCACAACCGACATCACCCGGGCCGTTCAAAGCGGGGCACAGGATGTCGAAGAGCTGGCCCACGGCGAGCGGGTTTCCGGGCGGGGGCAACTCACCCGCAAACGAACTGTGGCCGGGGCCACAACCGATGGCGAACACATCATTCTGGAGATTGACGAAGCCGCCTGCATTCAGGGCCGAGTCATCTCGGCCATTGGTTCCACCCAATGTGTGGTGCAGGCAGACGATCGCCAGCGATATCACTGCACCGTGCGGCGTGTCGTGCAAACGATTGCCCGTGATGCCCGCAGCGCTGTCGTAACAGGTGATCGAGTTTGGGTGAGGCCTGGTCCGCCGGAAGTCGTTCCGGGCCAAAGCATTCCCAAGCTGACCGGCGTCATCGAACGAGTCGAACCGCGACAAGGGGTCCTCGCGCGAGGTCATCAGTATCAGCAACACATCATTGTCGCAAACATCACTCAAGTGTTAATTGTCGGCTCGGCCGATCAGCCCCCCTTTAAGCCGGCCCTTATCGATCGATTTCTGGTCAGTGCGGGTAAGGGTGGCGTCGATGCCATCATCTGCATTACCAAGGCCGACTTGATCGATCCGGTTGAACTGCAGCCCATGATTGGCCTGTATAGTCGGCTGGGTTATCAGGTCGTGCTCACCAGTGTGCAAACAGGCTACGGAATCGCCCGCTTGAAAGAGCTACTCAAAGATCAACAGACGGTCTTCACGGGGCAAAGTGGTGTGGGCAAATCGACCCTGCTCAACGCCATTCAGCCCGGGCTGGCCCTCAAGACCGGTGATGTCAGCAAGGTTCACCAGAAAGGACGACACACCACCCGCTATGCCGAACTGATTGAACTGGAGCATGGCGGCTGGGTCGTCGACACTCCGGGAATCAGGCAACTCGGCTTATGGGATGTCTCTAAAGGAGAGGTCGAAGGTTACTTCGTCGAGTTCAGGCCCTTCGTCCCCATGTGCCGCTTCCCCAATTGCATCCACATGGAAGAGACCGATTGTGCCGTCCGAATGGCGGTGCAGATGGACTTGATCTCGCGGCTCAGGTACGAAAGCTACCTGCGAATTGTGCTGGGTGATGAAGGCTGATGCGATGGTGAATATGACGAGACGAACCACGAATCACACGAATCGAACGAATGAAGACGGGAGGAGAGGCAACTCTTCGTAGCCTCGTCATTCGTGAAATTCGTGAGATTCATGGTGAGACGTTGCAGCTTATTCGAGAGCCCTCTGAAGCAGCGAAGTCATACGGTCAAATCGGTGGTTCCGAACCGGCACAACCGGGTTCTTAGATGTTTCTTGGCCAATAACTCGCGACCACGCCAGCCTTCCTGATCCTGGTAACCAGTTTCGACTTCGTGAAACTTAGACTATGCATATCGGAATTTTAGCCAGCTCTGAAAGCTGGTACTTTCGCGACTTGACACGGGCTGCTACTCCACTGGGGATGCAGGCAACGCGGCTTGACTTCGAACGGATGGTGACGCATGTCAACGACGGCGAAGTTAAACTTCTCTGCGGCCAGATCCCCCTTGATCAATTCCGGGCGGTAGTTGTGCGAACCATGCCCCCCGGCTCGCTCGAACAAGTGGTTTATCGCATGAATCTGCTCGCTTTCGCGACAGAACGGGGGGTGCGTGTTGTTAACTCGCCCCGGTCAATCGAATGTGCCGTCGACAAGTTGCTGACCACAGTTCGACTGCAGCAAGCTGGTTTGCCCGTCCCTGCTACAGCCGGATGCGAAACGCTCGATGAAGCGCTGGACGCCTTCGCTAAACTCGGTGGCGATGTGGTCGTCAAGCCCCTGTTTGGATCGGAAGGACGGGGAATTGTGCGGGTGTCTGACCCCGACCTCGCCTGGCGAACGTTGGCCACGTTGTCACGTCTGAGTGCGGTCCTGTACTTGCAGCAATTCATCAAGCATCCAGGCTACGATACCCGAGTGCTTGTCCTTGATGGGCGTGTCTTGGGTGGAATGCGCCGATATAGCGATCACGACTTTCGCACGAACGTCGCTCGCGACGCCCGGGGGACCCGCTACACCCCAACCGATTACGAATGCGAACTGGCCCTGCGAGCAGCCAAAGCAACCGGAGCAACCTTTGCCGGGATCGACCTGTTAGAAGATGAGACAGGTCAAACGCTGGTCATCGAGGTGAACGCCGTCCCGGGATGGAAAGCATTCGCCCAGGCAAACGAGATGGATGTCGCGCAAGTGTTTTTAAGCTGGCTCAAACGGTCACTGGAAGACTGAGAGCGATTTCGAAACCCGGTTGGGCCATAGCGAGATCCCCCGAACAGCGCGGCGCTAGCTGCCAGTCCCTTAACCACTCCAACTCCATCCCTTCAATCCGGCCCAACGGCTCGCGCAGTCGGCTGGGTTTCGAGAATAGTGCCTAACGAGATTCAGGCAAGCGTTGGAGTTGGAAGCTCCTAAATTGCAGCCTTGTACGGTGCACTTTGACGTACTGAAAGTGGCATCGGGCACCGGGGTTAGCTTTGACAAGTGTTCGACATTCGAAACGTCGCGTGACTCAATGAACGAGTTGTCGAGTCCAATTGGAACGGTGCGACAATCCACACCGTACACAACAGACCCAGATCGATTGGGGGTCAATCGTGTCGTTCATGATCGCGATCGATGGGATGTCGTGACAGGCCTTTGGCGCGGCGGAGGGAGTCTTGGCCGAACTTTTGGCGGATGGCGTCAGCGACTTCATCGGCGCGGGACGGCTTTTCGCCGGGGAGGTAGTTGGGATCTTCAAAGAGTAAGAGCTGGACTTCAACGGGGCGGAACTCGCTGATTCCTAAACCTAACAGGCGCACGGGGCGGTGTAAGTCGACCTGGGCCAGCAGGCTGGTTCCGGCGGAGATGAGATCGCGAGTAGCATCGGTGGGGTGAGCGCGAGTGACCGAGCGGGTGATTGTTTCGAAGTTGCTGTAGCGAAGCTTCAGGTGAATCGTGCGACCTTTGAGGTTATGGCTGCGGAGGCGTACTCCCACTTCTTCGGCCAAATGGACCAGCCAGGCTTCTAACATCTCACGATCGGCGAGGTCAGTCTCGAAGGTGGTTTCTTTAGAAATGCTTTTGGCTTCGCGATTGGCGACGACGGGACGCTCATCAAGGCCGCGAGCCAGTTGATAGACTCGCCCGCCAACAGAACCCAGAAGAGTTGTCAGCAAACGTTCGTCGAGCTTCCGAAGTTCAGCGATCGTGTTGATCCCACGGGTGGTGAGCTTTTCAGCAGAGACGGGGCCAATTCCCCATAAACGGCTGATGGGCAACGGGGCGAGGAAGTCGGCCTCGGTTCCCGGGGGGACCACAACCAGAGCATTGGGCTTGCGCAAATCGCTGGCAATTTTGGCGATGAACTTGTTGGTGGCAACGCCGATCGATGCGTTCAGCGAAAGTTCAGTCAAAATGGCGTGACGAATCTCGCGAGCGATCGCTTCGGCTGAAGGGAATAGCGGGATCGAACCAGTGACATCGAGAAATGCTTCATCAAGTGATAAAGGCTCAACGAGCGGGGTGTATCGCTCGAAGACTTCTCGAATCTGTCGTGATACCGCGGCGTAGTGAGCGATGCGCGGCTTGACGAAGTGGGCGTGTGGACAAAGTCTCGCGGCTTTGGCACTTGGCATGGCGCTATGGATGCCAAACTGTCGGGCTTCATAACTGGCAGCGGCAACAACCCCTCGCCCGGTAGCCGAACCGCCAACGACCACGGGTTGACCGCGCAGCTGGGGGGAATCACGTTGTTCAACCGATGCATAGAAGGCATCCATGTCAACATGCAAGATCATGGAGGGTTCCTTCTTGAGACGGCCCGATGATCAGCGCGTGTAGGGTGCAGCTTGTCGCACAGAAAGTGGCATCAAAACCCCGGGTTCAGCTTTGGTGACGATTCAGGTTCGAAGTATCGCGTGGTTGAATGAACGAGTTATCGGTTCTTATTAGACAGGCGCCACAAGCCACACGCTCCTAGAGTCGATCGCGGTAGCTTATCGAGATTCAGGTAATCGAATCAGCTTGATGTTTTTGAATTGCAGCTTGGTAGTTGGGTCGTGGGCTTGCACGCTGAAGTGACCTGCTTCAGTACGCAGGCCTTCGCGGGGATTGGTGTTGGGTGGGCGCTCATCAGTCCAGGCCACAACGGGGATTCCATCGACCCATGTCATCATGCGAGGACCATCGGCGACAAGCGTGCCGGTAAACCAGACTTTGTCTTGTCCGACGATTCGCTTTGCCGACTGTCGGCGAAAGATAGCACCAGTTCCGTGATCAACTGGTTTGGTGCGGTCACCCTCTTTGAAGCCATGATGAATTTGAAACTCGTACCCATGCGATGGTGCCTCAGCAGTCCCCTTGATGGCTCGAAAGAACACACCGCTGTTGAGGTCCTTCCCCAGGGTGATTGCATCGAACTGCAGGACGAAGTCGGCTGCCGTGGCTTCGGTTTCGAGAAAGCCGCGGCCGCCGGTCACTTCGATCGTATTGTCGACAACGCGAAACTCCCCTGCGGAGCCAGGAACGACATGCCAGCCTGCCAGAGACTTTCCATCGAACAGGCTTTCAAAGCCCAAGGGTTGAATGGCAATATTACGAAACTCAGCCTGGCCGCCATTCATTTGAAGACCAATAAAGCCAGCGGTTAGTTGCGGGGTGGATTCGTCGGTGTGATCGAGAACTTGCGTCCCATCGAGCCAGACTTGAACACGTGCCCCCTGAACACGGGCTTCCCACAAATGCCACTTTCCAGCGGCTACGATAGGGGCTTCTGTCTTTTGGCGACCGACGAGACTCCCGGTCGTAAAGCCGGCAGGGTGCTGATCGCAAAAGTTGAGTTCGAAACAATCGACGGCTGGATTCTTGGGAGTGAACGCCGTTCGCAAGAATAGACCACTGTTAGCCCCTTCGGCAAACTTGGCTTCGCATCGGAACATGTAATCAGAAAAGCGAACATGCGAGACGAGCAGGCCAGGCGTTTCTCCGGAGCCAACGATCGATCCATCTTCGACCTTCCAAGTCGTGCTGCTATTCGGGGACCAGCCGAACAGGGTTTGCCCATCGAAAAGTGACAGCCAGCCTGGGGGCAAGACATAGGCGGCAGACGACGAACCAGACGTTGAATCGGGAGGAGCCGCCGCTGTAACGAGGCTGGCAGGAAGCGTGGTGAGGATGATCGTTAGCAGGAAGCCGATGCGCACAGTCGAACTCCTTGGGACAAACAATAGCGAGTGGGCGGTTCAGCGAATGAGGCCGGGTAATGCAGCGGGCAACGGCATCAGGACGGAAAGACCAAGAGCGACCGGCCGCCCAGATGCCTGGCTGCTGCAAAAGAGAGCATATCAGGCTGGTGCGGTGCCGTCAGCGGGGAGGGCTGAAAGGCCGGGCCTTTGCTTTGGTATCAAGGCAAGATCAACCTGGTGTGGCGGGGGCAGACCGAAACGCGGAAGCCCCTGTTAAGCAGCGTTTCTGACCTGGCGACTTCTAACCCAAATTATTCATCAGCGCAGAATCTTTTAGCCGCAACGCGCTAGCGTGCGGTTTCTTTGTCGTTCTTTCCGACTTGGATACCCAAAACGCTCTGTTTTTTGGCCAGCAGGTCGTAACGGGTATCAAGGCAAACAGTTAACTCAGACTTTTGAACCTTGATGAATAATGTCGGCTAAAATAGTGCCCCGCCACCCGCGCGCTTCATACGAAGCGAACGCCCTGGCTGGGAGGCCAACAATCATTCGGCGAGCCCTTCCCAGGATAGGCGGGGAGAACCGGGCGAATGGGTTGTGGTCAGACTGACTGTCGTAAACTACCCCACGATCGCCATCGTCGGCTTGGTGAGCCGGAAACAAGCAAGAAAGGCTTTGGCGGGTCGAACGATGGGGCGTGATTGATCACGCTGGTCGATGGAGGCAGCACCCACTGATTGCGATGTCGCCCGAAAGCGAGTGTGAGACGGGCGATTATGCTTCGGCCATAAAGTCTTGCAGCTTGGAAAGGGAGCCTTCAACGACTTCAGTCAGGCGAGTGGCTGCTTCCTTGTCCTTGGCTTCGATAATTCGGCGGACGGCGCTCTCCAGTTGTGAGATGACGCCGACAACATCGACCCGTTTTTCACCGGACGAGAACTGAATCGCTTCGAACGTCTTCTTGAGGACGTCAGGTTCGATCGGCTTGAAGAGAACGGCCACAAAACCAATGTCTTTGGCGATCGAAAGTTTCTCGACGTCGCGCTGCTGTTGATTGGACCCCGGGCGAAGGGCCGTCATGAGGATAAACTTGGGCGGGTCGGCCTGGCCGTTATCGGTCATCCGATCGATCTTTTGCGAGTTCTTGAAAAGTTCGACGCCGTCCATATCGCGCATCAACAGGTCGGTGAGGACGGCATCGATCGAGTGGTCGCGAGACAACAGCTTCAGGGCCTGGCTGCCACTTTCTGCAGTTTGGACATCAAAGCCAAACTTCTGCAGAACTCGGGCGTGGTAGTGCCGCGCGTAACCAACATCATCAACGACTAAGACACGCATTGTGCGTCGACCTTTCAACTTTGTCTCATCGGTAACAGGTCCCCGATATGGTGAGTCTGGAACTTGACTGGTGAGGGACCAGTGTTACCGCAAAAACTCGCCTGCCAACATGCACAGCAGACCGTCGCGATTTGAGCAAGTAAGAGGACTGCTGTTGATTGATTTGGTCGACCACCCGAGAGGGCTAATCGCTGACCACGTGACAGGAAGTGAGAAACAGCTTTGCAACGGGATATGCTTCTAATCTTGCTGAGGGACTGAGTCAAACGGTTTTCAATCTTGGTTGACTTATCAAAACAGCTTCGGAAATCCGAAGTTGAGTTTTACTGGAAGACATTGCTTACGAGGCCTTAGTTGTAATAGAGCGGCAATCAGGTCAACCGTAGTCGAACTCACTAAAGATGTATCTCGCGGCCGACAGTCATGACGGCCATGTGGTCTTATCGGCGCGAGATTACGGAAAGTACAGGTGAAAATCTGCAGCAAGAGAAATCTTGCTGGTCACTTAATCATGGTTACAGTTGCTGTGTCTACGGGCATTGTTGCTACTGAAAACATAGACTCACTTTGAATGAACTTAATGGAGTCGCTAATGACCGGGACCAAACGACGATCCCCTTTGCTGAATTAACAGCCACCTATTTTGCCCCATCCGCATCGCTCGAATCAGGCTTCCTTACGAAGTTTTAAGGGAGCAAGGCATAGAGGTGGGAAGGAAAGCGCCGGTGATTGAGTACGAATGAATGGCACGCGGACTCGATCGGAACGTTTCAATTCGTTTTGGACGGCAAGTGAGATACGACTGTTGTGACGAACGCTCGAACGGTTTGCTGGAACTGAGGAAACAATTCAATGGCTGCAGCGACGTTGCCAGCCAGCGCCGCATGCTCGATCGATTTGGCTAACTGGTAGGCGGGACCCGTACTAAGGGTTGAAAGCGCCCCTTTGAGAGAATGGGCCGTGATTTTGATTTCGTCGGCGTTACCTTGCTGCACGGCGACCTCTACCGCAGCAAGCATTTCTTCAGCCGCTTCGGCGAACATCTCGATGAGCTCAGCCAGCATGTCGTGGTCGTTACAGGCACGCGCAATGGCTTCGGCAGGATCAAACAGAAGTTGATTTTCGGTGGAGTGCATGGCCCGCGATCATCCTGTTCTAGTTGGCTAACGTGGCAGCAGAGAACGCCGTTACGGTTAGTGAATTGCCTCAATTGGGTCTGCATGGTGATGGTCGGTATGAGCATGCTGCCAGGTCTCGTAGCGCTGCTGGTATCGGGTGGTTGCGACCAGCGCCTGAAGCCGTCCTGTCCGAAAGACTTCGGCCGCCTTAAGGGCTAAGGCCATCTCCTGTTGAGTGACTGACTTACTGAGGCAGTAATTCATCCCCGCTTTAGTGCATTGTGCGAGCATTTCGGCATCATCGTGAGCCGAAATACCAATGACTGGAATACTGGCGACGCGGGGTGACTGACTGGCCCGAATTTGTCGCGTTGCTTCCAGGCCATTCATGACTGGCATTTCGATATCCATCAGGACGACATCAAAGTCTGCGGCATGAACTTGCGTTACGGCCTGTTGTCCGTCTTCGACGCAAACAATGGCATGGCCACACTTCTTGACGATGAACGACAAAAGCTTTCTCGACAGCGGATTGTCTTCCGCCAGCAGGATCGTCAGTTGTGGTTTGGCGTCTGACATGGGTTAGCTGTCGTATCAAGAACAGACGGGTTGGGTGATTCTGCGGTGTTTGGCCCGGGATGGTTAGCTCGCGTTTGAGGCTCTCGTATCAAGGAAGCTGGACGTCGAACCAGTCCCTTACCCACATTATTCACTAGTCAAGCATCTGTCAGCCGCAGCGCGCTAGCGTGCGTTTTCTTCATCGTTCGATGGGCCACTTTCTTCGGTACGCTCTACCTTTAGCTGTCACGTCGAGACTCGCATGAAAGCAAGCACTTGATTCAATAATATGAAATCTGATGAATAGTGCGGACCAACAGACCACTTCTACTTACTGCGGTTGAGCAAGACGAACTCTTCGACGTCGAGACTCTCTTCGCGAAGTGGCGATGGAACCGCCTGGATGACCTTGAGGTCCGACTTCGATAGATCAATGATGGCTTCATCGAGATCGTGAGGGACCGACTCTCCAGTTGGATCTTGAATCACCTGGACGATTGGATTGGCATAGTTGTCACCATTCCGACGAATGACCTGTGCAACGCTTCCATCGCTGAGGGCAATGAGGCTGCCAATCGGAAAGAGGCATAAGACATTGAGAAGTGCCCGCACGCAGTCGGGATCGACATCGCGCGACTTCGCCATGCGGACCAGAATTTCCATCGCCGCGTAAGGAGCAAGTGGTAAGCGAAATGGCCGTGGAGCAATCAAAGCCGTGTAGGCATCAGCAACGGCCAGGATTCTGGCGAATTGGTGAATGCGGTCTCCCGAACGACCTCGGGGATAGCCCAGCCCGTTTGGTTTTTCGTGAACCTGATAAGCGATCACGTTGACCATACTGGGAAGGCCATGGGTGCGATCGAGGATTTCGGCCGTGTAAACAGGATGCTTTTTGATCTCGTAGAATTCGCTGTGCGTCAGGACGCGATTGGTTGACAGTAGTTGTGGAGCAACACGAGACATGCCCCAGTCGTGAACAAGCCCAGCCACGCTAATTCGGTTACAGTTGTCCTGGTCAAAGCCCATTTCGACGCCGATGGCCATACCCAGGATCGACATCTGCAAACAGTGCTCGGCGACGTCGGCGTTCAAGTTGTTCTGAAGTGCAATGCTCATCACGCAATCGGTGTCTTCGAGCATGTCTGCCAGGTAATCACTGGCTAATTTATTCATTGCGCTGGCGTTAACTGGTCCCCCGTTCAGGGCACCTCGCATCGCAGAAGTGATCGACGCGCTCGCCTCGTTTCGGCGTTCTTTGAGCGAATTCACTTTCTCCTGGCTATAGCCAGTTCGTCCGTGCTCGACTCGTTCCTCTTTGGCAGCCGGGCCTTTATTAACGACTTGCAATAAGCCCGCGTCGACAACGCTATCGAGCTTCTTGGCTAGATCGCAGTCGAAAGTCAGGGCAGAGGTTGGCTTGATCGCCGTAGCAGTCACGCGAGCAGTACCCGCATCGTCTTGATGCAGCTTGACGTCCTTAATCCCGTGCTTGCGAAGAAGCTTCTTGAACTCCGACGTGACAAGCTTCCCGGCTGCTAACAGCAACACTCCATCTTTATCGTGAATGGGGTGCCTCAGCGGCCTGCCGACAACAAGTTCGTCAATCCGGACAGCGACG
Organism: Planctomyces sp.; assembly: GCA_027483145.1. Lineage (GTDB taxonomy): Bacteria > Planctomycetota > Planctomycetia > Planctomycetales > Planctomycetaceae > JAIXVG01. Next base: position 707 of record JAIXVG010000617.1, on the reverse strand, counting down.
GTTTCGCTTTCCGAGTCGGGTTCCGGCCCTTTTTTGACTGCAGGTTTTGGTCGATCTGCAACGGCCATATTGGTAAGTTTCACAAAGAAAAAAACGGAGACCGCGGCGGCCTGCTAACAGCCGTTTGGTCAAAACCACATCGTGTGGGCAATAGTCTCGCAACTTGCCCTATTGCGAAACGTAGCTCATAAAAAAGAGGGATGCGTTGCATTTTCGCAACGCATCCCTGTGTTGATCTTCCACGAAAAAACGGGAACTCGATCAGACTCCAATCGACAGAACCGGCAATCCAAGCCGGGACCTTTTCCCCTTTGACTCAGATGAAACCGTCAAAACATGGCGATCGCTGTGGAAATCTAGTTAACGCCGTCATAATCGTTAACTCATACAGCAATCGGCAGCCTCATGTCGGCACAGTGAAGCTGACCATCTGCTGATATGGAATGTCTTCACAGTATCGAATCCCCAAATCTTCGCGTGGTTGTATCTCCCTGCGACCAGTTGAAACCTGCTTGATCAATCGACAGGAACCCAATTGACAGATGCCAACCAACTTGACGTCGATCAAGTCGCGCTAGGGATCCAGCAGCCCTGGGCCGAATTGATTTTGCGGGGGCTTAAGTCGATCGAAGTGAGGTCGCAGCCATCCCGAATCTGCGGACCCGTCTATTTGTATGCTTCGAAACGATTTTCAGGCTTGGCCGCCG
>JAIXVG010000008.1 GCA_027483145.1 Planctomyces sp. | reverse complement strand
TCACATAGTTAGTGATATCAACAACGTTGTTAATGCAGGCGATTCCCATTGCCTGCAATTGCTTTTGCATCCACGCGGGGCTGGGGCCAACCTTCACCCCTTTGATCACGCGAGCGATGTAACGCGGGCAATCGGCCTGAGCCTCAATCAAGACGCTGATGGGAGCCGCGCTGGCCGGAAGCGTTGCCGTGAGTGCCGGATTCGGAAAACAATGCTCCCGGCCAAAGAGAACCGCGATCTCGCGGGCAATACCCAGGTGGCCCAGGCAGTCTGGTCGGTTACTGGTGACTTCAAGGTCAATGGCAAAATCGCTGCCGTAGGCTTCATACCCTTCCAGGTTGAGGCCCGACATTGTCAGTTTGGCCGTTAAGTCTTCAACGGACATGTCCAGCTTAACGTACTGCGCAAGCCAATCGCGGCTGACGATCATAAGAAACCTTTATGGTGGTACGAGCAGTTTTCTGTGCTGCTGGTTGTGAATTCGTTTGCTGTGGAGTCGTGAGCCGCAGAGCTAATCCAAGCAGATTGGCAACTCCCCCTTAATTCTGGAATTCAAGTTGTAAACGACTGCCGCAGCAGGGTCGAGCGCCGCGGCCCAAGGCGAACGACTGGGGCAATCGGCAGTCCCTGCTGATTTCGTCTTGCTCCACCCCCCGGTTCTCGCCTACAAACCCCGAATTCGGCAAAGAGATTACAAGTTTTCCAAATCAGGCCGCCAGTTAATCGCTGACGGAATTGGGGGGAACTGCAGCCGAAGTGATGCGATTTTCGATGCAAGGAAGCATGGTCATGATTTTGATTCAGCACTGGAACTGCCGCTGGTTTCCGCTGGTTTTAGCCCTCGGTTTAGGTGGATTTGTCGGCTGCGGCGATACGGGACCCACTGGCGGACCGACCGCATCTGAAACGCCAGCGGCTACCCCAACTGGTTTGAAGCCTGCTGGCGAAGTGCAGTTGGTAGCCGTTGACGCACTTCCTCCTGCACCCGCTGCAAACCCGTTTGTCGACGATGACGAGGAACCGGAAGAAGACTCGGAAGACATCAAAATGGCTTCGCTGGAATCGGGAACTCCAGAATGGCTGATCCACGAGATTGTCAAAATTCGGGTACAGCCATTCCCCGCAGCCGAGATTCCAGCCGACGCCGACGAAGCGACCCGAATGGAACTTTCCCGTGACCAGCTTGAAAAGCAAAAGCTGCTCCGCAAAGAACGAAACGAAGCCATTGTCAAGCTCGCAACCGAGGCGCTGGCCAAAACGATGAAGGACCCTGCCAAAGAGCAATTGTTTACGGCTGCCGTGAAGCATTTGCTTGACGCGAGGTTGCAATTAGCGCTGGCTGGCGACGAGGAAAGCATCAACGCCCTGTACGAAGCAGCTCTGGTTTTTGCCGAGAAAAGTCCCGGAACCGAAGCGGCGGCTCAGGCGGCATTTACTCTGACGAGTTTTGCACATACCAATGCCTTGCGGTACACCTCGACCGAGCCCAAGTGGCTAACCGAGTTTTCGCGGCAAGCCCAGCTATTCGCTCGGAAGTTCCCTAAAGAACAAGCTCGCTCGTTGCCGCTGTTGTTGGCCGCAGCCCAAAGCTGCGAATTGAATGGTCAGCCGCAGGAAGCCCGGGCTTGCTATCGGCTGATTCAGGCCAATTTCCCGGAATCAAGCCAGGCCCAGCAAACTGCTGGGATCAGCCGCCGCATGGAACTAGCTGGCAAGCCGATCGAGCTGGCAGGCCCGACCCTCGATGGAAACTTCCTGACGATTGACGACTTTAAGGGAAGCGCCGTGATGGTCGTCTTCTGGTCGACTTCGTCGAAGCCGTTTTTAGAGCAGCTTCCTAAGCTTCAGGCGATCACCAAAAAGTACGAGAAACACCACCTGAGCGTGATTGGAGTCTGCCTCGATACCGAAGAGCCGGCGATCGACGCCTTCCTGGAAGAGCAGGGGCTCGGTTGGACAAACATCTTCTATGCTGAAAAAGAGAAGCGAGGATGGAATTCGCCACTGGCCCAGTACTATGGAATCAGCTCATTGCCAACAATCTGGCTGGTCGGAGCCGACTCGACAGTGTTGGCAACCGATTTGACCGCGACCACGGCTGAGCCGGTGATTCGCGACGAACTGCTCAAGATTCGGGAACGGTTGAAGGCTCAACCTGCCAAGTAGACCATTGTTCTCAATCGTCGGTTGGTCCGGGCAAATTAATCCCCTGGCTGCTGACGGACCAGCCTTCAGTTATCGCCTCGGCCGTTCCTTGTGAGCAGCCGAGGCGTTTGTATTGGTACCAAGCTCCATTTCCGGTCCTTCGGCAGGCTGTTTGTGAAGTTTTCGTGAACAGTGCCGGGCTGTGATCATCAGTAAGCTTACGAGATTGTTATGTAAGATATTAGGTCTCTCTGAGCGACAGAAAGCCTGCCGGGACAAATAGTTCTGGCCAGAACATCGCATAATTGCCTCGATTGGGCGAGTTTTGAAAGATTGAAAAAGGATAAAGGTAGCCAGAAGACCAGTTGAATCTTTGACGACCTGTGAACAAAATACAGTAGTGGCTTGTGCTGTAGACGCCAGTATAGTAGTGTTTTCCGTGTGCCGTGACTGAGCGCGGCCAGTAAGCAGCAGGTTTAGCCTGATTAGCTTGGCCTGTCTGTTGGGTGCCGCAGGGATGTTGGTGCCTGTCAGGGAAGTGGTTTCTGTGGGGCAAACGTCTCTGCAGAGGTAGTAAAATGAAGGACACGGAGGTTGACTAAACTTGCTTGATGCAAGGCGTCTCAATCGACGGGACGTGCTAACAAGCTGGCGATGATTGCGGCTGTTGTGTCACGCCGCCGTGATCACTGGCGGGTGGTTGTAGCGATTGGCAAGGTGGGCCCACTCGAAGCATCTTTTTTCGTAGGGAAGAAGAGGATCGAGGCTTGTCTCGCAGACGGCCAGGTCGACATGGCGAACTGAAACATCAACACGGGTTTAGTCAGTCGAATTCAAGGGGCATCACAATGGCTAGCAAAATTCTGTTGACCTCTCGGCAACGAGAGATTTACGACTTCTTGCGAGACAAGATCATCAACCGGGGTTACGGTCCCACCGTTAGAGAAATTGGCAACCACTTTGGGATTCGGTCTCCCAACGGAGTGATGTGCCACCTGAAGGCACTCGAACGAAAGGGGCTAATTAGCCGCGAGTCGCATATGTCCCGGGCGATTCAACTAGCCGACTCGCCAGGGAACCGCATGTCCCTTCCGATGGCTGGGCAAATTGCCGCTGGCTTTCCGGTACTGGCCGAGCAGCAGGAAGAGCGGGTCGACTTCAGCAACCTCTTTAATTCTGATGAGCATTTCTGCTTAAAGGTCAAAGGGGAATCGATGATCGAAGATCAGATCGCTGAAGGGGACTATGTTGTCGTTCGACGACAGACAAACGCTCGCGATGGCGAGATTGTCGTTGCTCTGGTTGAAGGGGCCGAAGCGACCCTCAAGCGGTTCTATCGCGAGCCGAACCGCATTCGACTGGAACCGGCCAATCACCAAATGAAGCCCATCTATTCGAGCCGGGTCGAAGTCCTCGGCGTGGTTGTGGGTGTCATTCGCCAGTACCTGTAGTCGACAGGTCGATTTGCTACGCTCCGGTAACGCTACTAGGGTAACGTTACTAGCCGCTGATGGGCCGAGGCTGGCAGAAGCTCTGAAAGTCTCGATCGGTCAGGTTTTTTCGGGAAACTAATCATCCGGCCAGCTTGGGTTGGTCGCTATTCAGCTTGTTGTACAAGGTCTTGAGAGCGATCCCCAGCTCGTTGGCTGCTTTGACTTTGTCTCCCTGATGCTTATTCAGCACCTGGTAAATGACGTCCATTTCAATTTCGCGAAGCGTCTTTGAGACGAAGTTCGGTGCGGCTTTTTCGATCTTATCAACCACCACGTGACCTCGGGTCACGCTGTTGGGTAAGTGTTCGGGAAGAATGACATCGCCATCCGAGAGGATGACAGCATGTTCCAAGGCATTGGTCAGTTCACGAACGTTGCCTGTCCACTCGTGTGCCTGCAACAAAACAATGGTTTCTGGCGATAGAATCTCAAGCGGAGTATCTCGTCGCTTCAAGTGGCGTGCGACGAGCGTCCGTGCGAGTTCGGGAATATCTTCTTTCCGCTCTCGCAGGGGGGGCAGATGAATCTCAAACGTGTTCACGCGGAAGAATAAGTCTTCGCGGAAGCCTCCTTCTTGGGCCATCTTTTCCAGTGGTCGATTGGTCGCACAGACGATTCGCACGTCGACGTGGAACGCTTCGTTTTCGCCAACTCGACGAACTTCGCCCGATTCCAGAAATCGCAACAGCTTAACTTGCATTCCTTTATCAAGCTCGCCCAATTCGTCGAGGAACAGCGTCCCGCCGTTGGCAACTTCAATGAGACCTTTACGCGGCGTATCGGCACCGGTAAACGCCCCTTTTTTGTGGCCGAAGAGTTCGCTTTCGACCAGATTTTCGGGCAGCGCGCCGCAGTTAACTGCCACGAACGGCATCCCAGCTCGTTGGCTTAAGTCGTGAATTCGCCGGGCGACCAGTTCTTTGCCAGTGCCAGTTTCACCCAGAATGAGGACGCTTGAATCGGTCGGTGCAATCTTTTCGATGGTTCGTTTCACCCGCTGCATTGCGGGGGTTCGTCCGATCAGGTCGGGAGCACCCTCGACAGCCTTGAGTCGGTTTTCCAGGGCGATTGTTTTGTTGGTTAAGGTTCGCTTGTCGGCGACTCGTTTCAGCACG
>JAIXVG010000119.1 GCA_027483145.1 Planctomyces sp. | reverse complement strand
TTGGGAACTTCGCCTCGAGTCATTGTTGATGCAGCCCATAACTGGGAATCAACTAAAGCGCTGGTCAGGTTACTTCAGGAACAACGGCACTACCGCAAGCGGATCCTGATTTTTGCATCAACACAAGACAAAGACGTGGTTGGCTTGCTTCGGCAACTGGTCTTTGGTTTCGATACGGTCATTTTCACGCGCTACCAGGAAAACCCGCGTGGCGTTCCCATTGCAACCCTCGCCGCCATGCTCAGTCAGATCACGTCATTAGAGCCACACCGTGCCGCGACCCCTGCTGCTGCATGGAACCTCGCAAAAGAACTAAGCAACCCCGCAGACCTGATCGTCGTCACCGGTTCTTTCTTTTTGGTCACCGAGCTTCGCCAATTGATCCTGTCAGAACAGGCCGAGCATTCGGACAATTGAACCGGCGTCACACGTTGGATACAGCGCGACCAATACGCGACTCGGCAAGAAAAGATGTTTTCCCGAAACGAGTATCAGGGCTTAACTACTCGCTGAATCATTCCCCGGACCGCTTCACTATCGGGATAAACCACTGGCCGCACATCAGCAGCCATAAAGTCGCTAGGCCCAGCCGGTCCATTGCGATCCCATGACAACACCCCAGAGCAAACTTCCCACGTCCCGCCGGAGCGAGTGACTGCGAGGATCCATTGCTTGGAAACCGACCAATCGACCGTTGCAGGAAGCTGACGAATGGAGATCGTTTCTCCGGCGGCCATCGCGGCTGTATCCCGTGCAAACAAGACTTCCACAATCTGAAAGTTACTTCGCCCTTCTGGCGAAACGCTTACGACGACAATCGCATCGGCTGAGCGAACTTGCAGCGGATTAACAGTCGGTGGATTAGCCGTTGTCAGCACCAATGTGGCCAGTGCGCCAACCCAACCGGCAATGGCCACACACAAAATGGCAATGGCCGCATTCCGCCATTTAGCAGGCGAACCAGACACCATCTTCGAGCCAGCGGGCGAGAAGGGGGTAGAGGCTGAAGTCGATGGGGGACCTCCCATCAATTTGGCCCCGTCGCAGAGTGCCCTTTTGGAGTCGCGGGCAAGTTCTCGTTACGGCGAAAGGCTCGCGAAAAGTCGAACTGATACTTGTCGCCGAAGACCTCGCTAAACTCATAGACCTTATCGAAGTCTTCAAGCTGGTCCTGCTCGGTCTTTCGCATCTCGCCTCGCTCGATCAGGTCGAACACCAGTCGCCCAAAGTCAAGCGTGCTGGAAAGACCCCAGTGACTGAACACATCCGGGGCCAGCATCCCAAAACTGCGACAGCCCAGAATCCGCACTCCGTTCAACAGTTCGGGACCTGTAATGTGAGCCGATTGCTCGTCTCCATCGACGGGGATACGCCCCATGGAATCCTGTGCGACCTTGAGTGCTTCAGAAACAAACACGTAAGCTTGGGGGTGAAATTTCAGCCGCATCGCTATTTGCCCGTCACAAAACAGATAGCTTGACTACTCGACTGGCGTTAACTGCACCAGTCTTTCTTCTGAAGAATCACTCAGCCAATCAGCTCGATTGCCCGATTCAAGTATTCGATTAGCATAGTCTACTTCGGACCGGCACGGCATGAAAAGGTCGACTTTCCGAAACTGGAGGCCCGGCCATAACGCAGGGCCTCTTTAGCTTTCAGGCCCCGTGTCTCAATTCCCCCTCGAATCGACAGCTAACGCAGCAATTCGAAGGGGACAATTCCGATGCCTATCGACTACTCGATGATAATATCCTTAACGGTCTTCCCGCTTGGAATCATCGGCAGCACTTGTTCCTGGTATGGACATAAGACATCCAGCAGGTACGGGCCATCGTGGGCCAGCATTTTGGCCAATGCTTCTGGATAGGCCTTCTTGCTGCGGACTTGAGCAGCTGCCACGCCATACCCTTGCGCAATCTGCACGAAGTTCGGGTAAGTGTCAGCATAGTGCTGGCCGTCCCCTGCACCCACTGCTTCGGGGTGATCAACCGGTCCCAGATAGGTATGGGCACGATTCCCCTGATGGAACCGATCCTCCCACTGGACCACCATTCCAAGATGCTGGTTGTTCAGCAGCAGGATTTTGACCGGAAGTTTTTCGCAGACCAGCGTGGCCAATTCCTGAATGTTCATCTGGAACGAACCATCTCCATCAATATCAATCGACAGCGCTTGTGGCTGAGCCGCAGCGACACCCATCGCGCATGGAAGACCAAAGCCCATTGTCCCCAGTCCTGAGCTGCTAAGCCAGGTTCGAGGCTTCGCAAACTTGTAGAACTGGGCCGCGAACATCTGGTGCTGACCAACCCCGACCGAAACGAATGTCTCGCGGTGCTTGGTTTGCTTCCACAACTCATCAATGGCGTACTGCTGCAGAATGAACTCGCCAGAGTCCTTGTACGCCAGCGGAAACTTCGCCTTCCACTCGTTGATCTGTACCCACCAATCGCGTGTATCGGGGATGTCATCATCACTAACGAGGGCATTCAGCCCCTGCAGCACTTCCTTCACGTTGGCAATGATTGGCAAATGGGCCAGCTTGTTCTTGTGCATTTCCGAAGCATCAATATCGACGTGCACGATCTTGCCATGCTTGGCGAACTCAGCCAGGTTGCCGGTCACGCGATCGTCAAACCGCACCCCAAAGGCCAGAAGCAAGTCGGCCTGATCAACGGCATAGTTCGAGTAGACCGTGCCGTGCATCCCCAGCATATGCAGCGACTGTGGGTGATCTCCGGGAAAGACTCCCAGGCCCATCACGGTCATCGCAACGGGAATCTTGGTCTTCTCAGCAAACTTCTTCAGTTCTTCTGCAGCTTCTGCCTGAATCGCCCCGCCGCCAACGTAGAACACTGGCTTTTTCGAAGCACGAATCATCGCCAGCAATTGCCGCAACTGGCTCGGATGAACATGGCGAACTTCCGGATGATAGCCAGGCAGGTTCATCGGAGGATCGTAGTCAGGCTCTTCCGGCAGATTGGTCAACTGCACGTTCTTAGGGAAATCGATCAGCACAGGGCCGGGGCGACCCGTCCGTGCGATATGAAATGCTTCCTTCACAATGCGAGCCGTATCGCGCACATCGGTAATCAAATAGTGATGCTTCGTAATGGCGCGAGAAATCTCCACCATCGGCGTTTCCTGGAACGCGTCCGTCCCAATCACAGTTGTCGGAACTTGCCCAGTAATCGCAACCAGCGGAATACTGTCCATCTTGGCATCAGCCAGCGACGTCACGAGGTTTGTTGCCCCTGGTCCGCTGGTCGCCATGCAGACACCCACTTTGCCTGTCGTCCGCGCGACACCTTGTGCAGCGAACGCACCACCCTGCTCGTGCCGGGGGAGAATCGTGCGAATCTGATCCTTGTGAAAAGTCAGGGCCTGGTGCAACGGCATGCTGCAGCCGCCCGGATAGGCAAAAATCTGATCAACACCCTGCTTGATCAGGGCCTTAACCAATACCTCGGCCCCATTAATTGGACGGGGTGGCGCGGATGTTTCGGTGTGCGATGATCGTTCAACAGTTGCCACAGAATGTTCCCAAAACTCAGTTCAAAGAAACCAGAAACTCGATTCAACAGGGCGATGAAAAGCAGGCGAGCACGATGCGAACACCCCCGCAGGTCCTGCCGCGGCACCTTGCCAACCGCCCGGATTTTATGTCCAAAAGTCGGAAAACACCATCACGAAACTTGGCCCGACCCCGAAAACGGCCGGTAATCCCCTTCAAATCCCATGTTTGCGCGATTCCATCCCCCCAGACCAACCACCTCACTTCGACACGTCCCCGCCTTCCCGGTTCGCCTCGCTGGAATTCGCAGTCGCGGATCGATTGTTCAGCACGCACAATTCAGGCGACCCCGGGAGATCAGTCCCGGGGGTTTTGCTGATCTTCACGGCACCGTCCGCCCCCGGTGACCACGAAGAATTGAATCACCGACGCCCGCGCCTCACCAATTTACCAGCAACCAACATGCGGCTCCGCCCAAGACCGGTCTGCCCCCTCCGGCCATCAAATTCAGGCTTTCGGACAAGGAATTCTTCGCGCAACTTTTTCTCCCTGTCGGTAAACTGCATCCAGGATTTCGCAAGTTCAGGCCAGAACCATCGACTTTCTTCCACCGGCCAAAACCGGCTTTTTGATCCGTTTCTGCTTTTCCAGGGGCTACGCAATGGGTGGCGGCGCATCTTCAGCACCAAAGTTCAACACAATTCGGCTCGGCTCGACGAACAACAAAGAAATGGCCATCAACAAGCTGTTTCGAGCCATGATCGAAATTAATGGCTCCGACTTGCACCTCCAGGTCAATCGCCCCGCCATTCTCCGCGTTAAAGGCTCCCTGAAGCCCCTCGACATGCCCCCCATCACTGAAGAGCAGATGAAAGAGCTTCTTCTGCCCATGATGGACGAGCGCAACACCGACATTTTTTTCACCACCGGCGGGGCCGACTTTGCTCACGTCGTCGACCATAAAGGGGAGCCGTGGCGTTTCCGAGTGAATCTCTTCATTCAAGCCGGCCGCATGGGAATGGTTTCGCGAAAAATCGAACGGACAATCCCCAACTTCAAGGGGCTTTACCTCCCCGATATTCTCGAAGATTTGTGCAAATACGATCAGGGAATGGTGCTGCTGGCCGGGGTGACCGGCTCGGGAAAATCAACCACCATCGCATCGATGCTCGACTGGATTAACCATACCTTTGCAAAACACATTCTGACGATCGAAGACCCCGTCGAATTCGTCTATCAATCCGATAAATGCCTCTTGAATCAGCGAGAAATTGGCCCTGACGTCATCGACTTCCACACCGCGATGAAGCACGCCGTGCGACAAGACCCAGACATCATGCTGGTGGGCGAAATGCGTGACCGAGAAACATTCGAAACGGCTATGCACGCCGCCGAAACAGGCCACTTGGTTTACGGGACTATTCACGCCTCGTCTGCCCCTTCAACGATAGGGCGTATTCTCGACTTGTTTCCGCAAAGTATGCACAACGCCCTCCGGTCGTCCATGGCGTTCAATATGAAGGCAATCGTCGCGCAGAAACTCTTGCCGACGATTCGCGACAACCCCAAGCGAGTTCCTATTCAGGAAATCATGCTATTTAACGCCACGATCCGTAAGCTGATCCTGGAAAACATGGACGAAAAGCTGCCAGCCGCAATTCGAATCGGTAAGGCTGAAGGGATGCAGCAATTCAACGATAGCCTCTACAAGTTCATCACCCAGGAGTTTGTCAGCCGGGCTGACGCCTTCGAAATCTCGCCAAACGTCGAAGAGCTGAAAATGATGTTGAAGGGAATCGACGTGAAAGGCCCCGGCATCCTGTAGCGTAAATATTGGCTGCCACCCCCCAACCAAAACCGCAGCCAGCGGCCCGCATGTTGCCATTCATCAACTTGCCCGCATAGTCGCGGTAATCGGCTCGTTAGCCACTCCTTAGCCTAAAAGGTTCGAAAGGCCGCTCCACGCGCCTCCACGTTGACCAATCCCGCGCACAATAAAATAGGGAGCTTGCGTTGTATGCGTCGTTGTGACACATCAAATTCCCCCTTGATCGTTGCACCCTCAAACTTGATGCAGTATTCCTAACCTAAGCGAGTTGGTAGTTGGCGCTGGCTCATCGGCGATTTTTGCCGAAGCAAGTACTGGCTAGCCGAGAACACAATGGAGTGCTCGCTACGGTCGAAAGACTGATGTCAGTCTTCGATTAAGTTGCTTCGGCAAGTTGTTGGTGCGATAGCAGGTTCAGGAACATGGATTGCTCTCCTCGGTCCAACGTGGTCTGAGGGGGGACAATTCGGGTTCCTACCAGTTTTCCCTGGCTGGAACTGTCTATCGTCGAGACCCGGTACAACGGGATTACCAGGCAGGGAAGGAGAAACATCGATGAGACAAGTTTTGCAAAGTTTGATGATCGTTGGCGTGCTGTCGGCCTCGGCGATTGCGCGCGAACCACTGGCTCTCCCAGGCGTGTTCGAGGGGCAACTCCCTCCCGCTCCTGGTAGTGCGCTGCAACCCATTCCGCAATCGGGTTACTACCCGCCAGCCCCTGCCTACGGCTCAGGCCCAGCTTACGCACCTGTTTATGCCGAGCCGCTGTACGACAACGTTAAGTACCGCGATCTTCGCAACATTCACCCCTGTGCAGTCGAGAAGATCGTTTCTGTTCCCGATCCCTGCCAGGATCCTTGTGATCTTTGCCACAAGAAGTGCGTCAACGTCAAGATTTGCGTTCCACCTTGCGATTGCCCTGAAAAAGTGAAGGTCACCCGCAACGGGAACAAAATTCGGTATGACTACGGCCAGTACGCCGTTGACATCACTTCAACCCGCCGCGGCGTCATCGTCGACTACGACGACTAAGTCGTTAGCACAGTTCAGTCCCGGCTGGACCAGAAGCTAACGCCCAATTCCATTGAACTCTGGACCAACACCTTGGTCCAGAGTTCTTTTTGTTTTGCTCCGTACGCTGAAGCATTCCGCACCCCCTTCTGCTCAAGTCTGCAATTGACCGCGATTGCAAGTTCGTCGACCTCTCGTCACGATCTAGTAATCCAGTTCACCCCCTTGCCAAACAACATCGAGCAGCCGGATAACCGCCGTTGGAATCTCCGTTCGACCCGCGCCCTTTGATTCGGCAACAGCTTCAGTCGCTGAAGCGAGATGGCCTCTCGCATTGGCGACATCTGGACCTGCCCACTCCCCCAGCGGCTCAGCCGTCCAGTCGTCCTCAGTCATTGCCCCGCGGCCAGACGCTGCCGAAACCGACTCCTCTTGCAGCCTTAGACGAACAGCCACCCGCTATGCCAAAACGTGCCACTGCCTCACCATCCGTCCCACATCAGTTCGTGCCGCTTGACCTGGCCCTGCCAGAACGGGTTTCACGGCTGACAGTGCTTCAGGAAAAAGTGAAAGTCTGCACCCGCTGTAGCGAACTCGCTACCACCCGCACCCAGACGGTGTTTGGTGTCGGTAACCCCCAGGCCAAAATCGTGTTTGTCGGCGAAGCCCCGGGTGCCGATGAAGATGCCCAAGGGGAGCCATTTGTGGGTCGGGCTGGCCAGCTTTTGAACGACATCATTAAGGCCTGTCGCATCACTCGGGAAGAAATCTATATTTGCAACGTCCTTCGCTGCCGCCCTCCAGGAAACCGTCTCCCCAGTCCGGAAGAAGCGGGAAACTGCCGCGAGTATCTCGATGGCCAGCTCGCCATCGTCAATCCTGAATACATTGTTTGCTGGGGTTCAACCGCCGCAAAAAACCTGCTTGCCTCCGAAGAACCCATCGGAAAGTTACGGGGCCGGTTCTTCCAGTACGGGCGGTCGAAGGTCCTGTGCACCTATCACCCATCCTACCTGCTGCGAAACCCCAGCGCCAAAAAAGAGGTTTGGGAAGATATGAAGCTCCTGTTTCTTGATATGGGGATCGATCTCACCCAGCCCGCTGGCCAGTAGCTGGCTTGGGAATCCCCGACAAACGAAGGCCTTCACGATCGCCATCCTCAACCCGCAGCGATTGCCCCTCTCAACAAAGCAGCCCCGCACTCCGGGAACATTGGGTTGATGAAGCACCCCGTACCCAGTTCAAAACCACCCAGTCCATTCGTCCGCGGCATGATCTCCAGATGCCATCTGAACCAATCAACCTGCCCCAACCTAAACGGAGTTGTCACAAGGCAAAAGTTGTACGCCGGCCGATGGCAGCATTGATTCAGCCCCACCAGCACTTGCTTCAATAGCCCAGCCAACTCAATCAGCATGCTGGCCTCAACTTCGCAGAAATCAGCCCGATTTGGCCCAGTTCCCAGCCCAATCCGTGGTTGCACCGGCCCAGTGCTGTAAAGCGCCGATGCGTTCCCCTGCTGTAGCGCAGACAAGTCAGAGTCATTTTTCGGCAGAATCATCATCTCATAGGCAAACCGGCTGACGACGGGACAAATCGCCACCAGCGACTTAGTCTCAGCCACCAGTCTCTGGCCACTCTTCACCTCCCGGTCAACCAGCACCTGAAACCACGATTGCCCCGTTTGTTCTAAGTGTGCCTTCGCCCCATTCAGCTTGGCTTGAACCCGCGCGGGAACAAAGGTCAGCCCTAACACCTGCGCATGCGACTGCGGCTGCGATGCTCCAGCGGCCGACCCATGATTTTTGAACACCAGTCCATAGACCAAACGCGAATCACCTCGCATCGCAATCAGCCGCTGCTGATAACCACGCAGCACACGCGTCAATTGCTCGGTCGAAGCATCAGCTAAATTCGCCAGGGGCTCCTGAGCTTCAACAATCACTTCGTGGCAACCATAGGCGGCAAATAGCTTTTCGCAGCCATCAACCTCAAGTCGCAAGGAAGACGTCTTTGGTCCAACGTCTCCCCTCACCGCCGGATAGCGATTCGGGAAGGCCCGCACTCGCCAGCCCGGCCCATTTTCCGCAGACCCTGCCTGACGGTCAGCCCACACTTCCGGCATTGTTTCGGCCTCTTGTCCCTCACAGAACACATTGGCCGAATCGGGATGTCCATCAGCAGCTAACACCTCTTCCATCGGACGAGCTGCCCGTTCCGGGGCATAAACAACCGTATCCCCAGTCAGCTCGCAAACGCGAACTTCCGGCGATTGCATTTCTTGGTCTGCGCCCATTTTCAAGAACAGTTCTCCCATCGTCACAAGTCTGGCCCAAAATCAGTCCGACGCGGCAATGTGGTCAATCTGACGACGATCGTAAAGCGAAGTCTCT
>JAIXVG010000405.1 GCA_027483145.1 Planctomyces sp. | reverse complement strand
TGAAAAAGAAGGATCAAGGAAAGATCGTCATCGATTTCAGCTCGAACGATGATTTCGAGCGAATTCTGGGGACACTCCGACGTGTCGCTTAGTTGTTATCCCCAGCAAGGCTCGATCCAGCCCGACAGTGGACCGATGAGTTCGACTGAGATCGCTCGCTAGAGGTGGTTTCAAAACCCTCTGGCGGGAAATGCCAATTCCTGATCCTAATGAGTCGTGTTTACATGAGTCGTGTTTACCACTAACTGGGATTTGAAACGGCCTCCAGCGAGAATCGCTCAATCCAGAAAAGCCCCCGGGACCAACATCGGTCCAGGGGGCTTTTGTATTGCCGACGGTTATCTGAAAGTGCAGTTCAGTGCTGCAGTGAAGTAATCTTGGTTACTTGGCCGCTTCACCCAGGGTTGCTTCAGGAGTTTCCATTGCGGCTGCTGCGGGTGGTTTGGGTCTTGCTGGGAGATTGACCTTCGCATACCCCGAGATGCCAACAACCACGGCTGCCAGCAGCAACACGCGACCCAACCACACATCTTGCCGTTGTCGCATAGCATCGAATTTTGCTGATCGGCCGACCAGCACCGACAGCAGATAGAAGATGACAAACGCGACGAGGATTTTGGTTCCAATCAGGATATGCCAGAGCGTATCCCCTTTGTGACCCGACATCAGCCGGAAGTAGTTATAGAAACCGCTCAGCAAGAATAGCCCAATGCCGGCGTGGACGAACTTCTTCCACCGCTGGTGAATCTCGGCCTTGATGTCTGCTGCCGCATCTCCTTTGTTGGCAACGGCTGGTAACAGCACAAATCGGATGAAGAAGCCACCGCCGACAATGACAATCGCCGTTCCCACATGCGTCCAGCGCGACAAAACGTCGAGGTATTCCATAGAGCGGTCTTTCTGTTGGGGAAAGTGGTCAGGTCGGTACTCGGAGGTTTACGTTAGAGGCCAACGCCTGAGCCACGGTGTTGCCGGCGCAATTTGCAATTCATTGTCGCCGGTCTCCACCGCTTTCCCAAGCGAATATCTGTCTATTATGGCGCAACTAGCTTTTTGGCAAGGGGTTAATGCACTAATTCTAAAGGTGTTTCTGGACAACGCCGCGATGAAGTTTCTGTCGCTTGGCTTGCCAGCGGTTGGGCGAAGGCGAATAATTGCAGTTGTTCGTCAGGGCCGTGGTGTTCTAAAGACTCGTAAATTTTCAGAAAGCGACTGATGCTGCTCGAAAGCCGAAACCGTCCGCGGGGATTCACCCTGATCGAATTGCTGGTTGTGATTGCCATTATCGCCGTCCTTATTGCCCTGTTGCTGCCAGCCGTGCAGCAAGCTCGCGAGGCGGCCCGCCGCACCCAGTGTAAGAACAACCTGAAGCAGTTGGGCTTGGCTCTGCATAACTATCACGACACGGCCCTCACGTTTCCTCCGTCGAGCATCAGCCCGGTCGATGCGACTAGCGGAGTTTGGGCGTGGGCATCGCGGGGTGACGATAGCAATCCGAACTTCCGGTTGTTTGCCTTCACGGCCATGATTCTCCCCGGCCTTGATCAGGCCCCGCTGTACAACCAGTTCAACTTCAGCCTGTCGGCTCTTGGAACGGCAAACCGAACACCAGCCACTGCGAAGTTGGCGACATTGCGTTGCCCGAGCTATACCGGGGCCGAAGTCAGTGCACACCCGCACTACACGGGTCTTGTTAGGGTAAACAACTTCCCAATTCGCAATTATGTCGCCTTTGGCGGACGGAACACTCTAGAAATTGCCAGCCAGGCTGGCCAGTCCCCGACGGGGGTCATGTTTGCTCGGTCGAAGGTTCGGATTGGCGACATTACCGACGGCACTTCGAACACCATTCTGTTGGTCGAGTCGCGAGAAGAACGCGGTCAGGTCTGGGTGGATGGTAGTACAGCGGCTATGACATCGCGCTGGTTCGATGCGACTAACTTCGCTGGCTCGTTCCAGGGGAATTCGAGTTCCATCAACTACGGCCCGCGCCTGGGTGCAACCGATACCCGGAAGTACTTCGAGAACCCGGCCGGATTTGGTGGGGAATCGACTTCGATTACTCAAGCATGGGGGCCATCGAGCCTGCACACCGGTGGTGCCCAGCACCTGTTGTGTGACGGGACCGTAAGGTTCATTTCCGAGAACATTGACTTCACACTGTATGATGCTCTGGCCACACGGGCTGGCGGTGAAGTGGTTGGTGAGTTTTAAGGCTCAACTCCGCCGCGTCCGAAATTGGCCGCGATATTAACCGATCGAAACAAGAACCCGCGAGGTCCATAGCCTTGCGGGTTCTTGTATTCTGGCCTTGCTAACCTTCAGTTCTACTGCAACTAAAGCCATGCGACCGCATCACAACAAACCTCTTATTGCGATTCATCGACACAACAAAACGTATACAACGTTCCGAGCCGACAATGCCAATTGTCGGGTTCTAGAAATTCGGATCACTATCGCACGGTGTATTCGTATCTCGCTTTCCCGATAACCGGCTCACAGAGCCTCACCCTGCCTCTCTCTTTTCGCTTGCAGGCTGGCGTACATGCGGGTTACCAAGGCTGTCCACCCGGTCTGATGACTGGCCCCCATTCCGCGACCAGTGTCGCCGTGAAAGTACTCGTGAAAGAGGACATAGTTCTGCCAGTCGGGATGATTCGCCAGCAACTCGTTTCCGCCATGACACGGACGCTGTCCTGTCTCATCAGGCAAAAACAGTTGGCACATCCGACGGCAGATTTCCTCGGCGGCCCCTTTAAGTGAAACCATGTTCCCGCTACCTGTCGGGCACTCAATTTGAAAATCATTTCCATAGAACCAATCGTACCGCTCGAGTGCTTCAATCAGCAGATAATTGACCGGGAACCAGACCGGGCCGCGCCAATTCGAATTTCCGCCGAACATCCATGAGTCAGACTCGCCGGGTACATAGGCGACTCGGTGTTCTTCGCCACCACAACGAAACGTATACGGTTCTGCGTCGTGATGCTTGCTGAGCGCTCTCACTCCATAGGGGGAAAGAAATTCAGCTTCGTCGAGTACATACTTCAGAACTCGTTCCAGTCTCGCTTTAGTGGGAATGGCAAGGAGGCGTTTGGTATGCAAGGCGCCATCTTCTCGTTCGTGAGCCATGTACGAAATCTGAGAGGCCAGGTCCTGACGATGGTTCAAGAACCATTCCATTCGCTTATGGAATCCTGGTAGGCGATCCATCAGGTTGTCATCCAGGACTTCCGCTGCAAACAGGGGAATAATGCCAACCATCGACCGAATCCGCAGCAGGTGCGAATCGCTGGCGGTGTGCAATTGATCGTAGAAGAACCCGTCCTGCTCGTCCCACAGGCCGGTTCCTCCCATCGTGTTCATCGCATCAGCAATGGCGACAAAATGCTCGAAGAACTTGGAGGCGATGTCTTCATAGGCCGAATCGTGCTGGGCCAGCTCCAGGGCAATAGACAGCATCGTCGCGCAATAAAAGCCCATCCAGGCCGTACCGTCAGCTTGTTCGAGATGTCCCCCCGTGGGCAAAGGCTTTGAGCGGTCAAACACCCCGATGTTATCGAGTCCCAAAAAACCCCCGGCGAACAAATTGTTACCATGAACGTCTTTTCGATTGATCCACCAGGTGAAGTTGATCAGCAGCTTGTGAAACGCCCGTTGCAAGAACGAGACGTCGCGCTGACCTTTGGGGGCGGTAATCTTGTAGATTCGCCAGCAAGCCCAGGCGTGTACCGGTGGATTGACGTCGGAAAAGTTAAACTCATAAGCCGGGATCTGGCCATTGGGGTGCATGTACCATTCGCGCAGCATCAATAGCAGTTGCGACTTGGCAAATTCAGGGTCGATCGTCGCCATTGGCAGCATATGAAAGGCGAGGTCCCAGGCGGCGTACCAGGGGTACTCCCACTTGTCGGGCATCGACACAATGTCGCGATTGAAGAGATGCTTCCAATCGCGATTGCGCCCTTCCTTACGCTGGGCCGACGATTTGGAATCGTTGTCGCCATCCAGCCACTCTCTGACCGCGTAGTAGTAAAACTGCTTGCTCCATAACAGGCCCGCATAGGCTTGGCGGCAAACAGCCTTCTCGGCTGCGGGGGCACCTGGCGGAAGCTTCGTATCGTAGAACTGGTCTGCTTCCTCGATTCGCTGCTTGAAGACGGCATCGAACTCGTTACCCAACGAGGCCGTACTCGCCTGGCTTTGAGCAACCAACCGGAGCTTAACGACCTGCGTTTCGCCCGGCTGCAACAACAGTCGATAGTGAATGGCCCCTTTCGTCCCACGCCGAACCGGGCTTAAGTAGCGAGAGTCGCCATGGACCAGGTAGTGATGAAAGGCGTCTTTAGTGGCAAGTGCGTCATTTTCAGTGCGAAATAGCAGTTGCTTATTGGTTTCATTCTCGGTCAGCAGCAATTCAGCTGCGCTGCAGGCCTCCTGCTGATAGAGGAACTGAAATTGTCCAAGTGTCTCATGATCTGCCAGTAAGACCCCAGGTTGTTCGGGCCACAAGACGGGCTTGCGAGTGGCTTCTTCATGGGCATGTCCCCCGCGCCAGGTGTTGCGAAACCAAAGGGTTGGCAGCAACCGCAATGGGGCCGCCTCTGGGCCATGATTGGTGATGGTGATTCGAATGAGAATGTCGTCGGGGCTTGCCTTGGCGTATTCTGCGGTGATGTCGAAGTACCGATTCTCAGCAAAAACGCCGGTGTCTTCCAGTTCGTATTCAAGCTCTAATCGATTGCGGCGGCGATTCCCATCGACCAGTTTGCCATAAGGATACTCGGCCTGCGGATACTTATAGACCCCTTTCATGTAGGAGTGGGTCGGAGTCGAGTCAGCGTAGAAGTAGGCCTCTTTAACGTCTTCGCCGTGGTTCCCTTCGGGACCGGTCAAGCCAAAGAGCCGCTCTTTGAGAATGGGGTCTTTTTCATTCCACAAGGCGAGAGCAAAGCACAAACGGCATTCGCGGTCGGTGAACCCTAATAGCCCATCTTCTCCCCAGCGATAAGCTCTACTGCGGGCTTGCTCGTGAGTGAAATAATTCCAGGCTTCGCCGTCGTCAGAGTAGTCTTCCCGAACGGTCCCCCATTGCCGCTCGGAGAGGTAAGGTCCCCAGCGATGCCAGTTTTCGGTCCGTGCGTAAGAATTGGCTAGTCGTTGTTCTTCGGCAGTCGGCATTGGCTCGCTTTCGCAGCGGGTTGTAAATCAGAGGTAGCTTGTGGTGAACAATTGATCGCGATGCTTGAGAGATCAAGGCCTCGGTTGGGCCGCTCTGTAGGTCAGGCTGTGGCTGACGAGTGTTAGACCATCACTTCGCCTGCTTCTGCTGAAAATCTTTAGCGTCTCTCGCCGCTTTGGTCGGCTTTCCCGGCTCTTGCAGGAATCCAAGGTCGGCTAACCATTCGAAGTAGCGATCGGTCCACGTGCTGAACGGGATTCCTTTGATAGACAAGGCCCCGCCGTGACCACCAGAACCATAGAGATGCATTTCGATGTTGGGAACACCAGCTTTCAGCATGGCTGTAAAATCGTCGTTGGCCCATAAGGCGTGA
>JAIXVG010000551.1 GCA_027483145.1 Planctomyces sp. | reverse complement strand
TCAAAGTCATCATCGCCAAAGGCATCGCCGGCCATAACGATATCATCAGACAAGTCGAAGTCGTCATCTTCTTGCGAAATCGAAAAGACTCCCTGGCCACCGGTCGACCGTCCTCGATTCAAGAAAGAAGTCACGCCGATCGGCTTTTTCTCAGCCGGTGCTCCTTCATCAGCCGCTGCAGCTTCTTCTTTCGCCTGCGAAAAAGCTGATCCCGCTAGCGACCCCGCCCAGCGTGGTGCAGCCCCAGTCCGATCGTCGCGGCGGGGGTTTGCCTCAAGCTGCTTCTTGGCAAGGTCGCCAATATCCCCGCGTGAGTAGTGGCCGCACTTCCAGCAGCGAACGAGGCCACTGCGGAGCGGTTCGCCGCAGGAGTCGCAATTGTGCATATCGTTCGATACAGCATCGTCGCTCGGCAATACCCCCAGATTCAGTTCTTCAACCCGCTGCTCGTCGAAAACGTGGTGGCAGCGATGGCATTGAGCCGTGTCGCTCAAAAGCAGAATGCCACAACCTGGACAGGTAACAATCGAAATTGACATATCGGTATTGGTGTTGGTCGAAAAGGATGTTTCAGCGACGCTGTCTGATCCCCAAGGGGATTACGACTGTGGCCCTAAGCTGCGAAAACGAAGCCAAATTCTAACAAACTTCTAGAATGGAACCTGCTGGCGAATCTGACGGCTCAAGAATTCAAGCCACACGACTTGGGAATTGGTGTTTCCACCACAATGCCTATTTCGCAAAGGGCAATCGAGTACGAAAAGAGAACTTCGAACCCCTCCAAAAGTGTACCAGCCCGAACGCCGGGATTGCAGACCGATGTCAGCCTATGGAACCATTTTGCGGCAATTTGCCGCAATCCTCTTCAGGTTGACACGGTCGGAGGCAGCATTTTGCCCGAATAACCGGCATCAACCACTCGACCTGCTCGGTTCTTGTGAATCAGAAAAAGAGCTAAGCACCCCCTCCGAGCCTCCCCACGCGGCACACCTGACCTTGACCGAATTTCGGTCCTTTGGGACCTTCCCGACTAGATTTTCACCCAAGCTTTCCCAGCCAAATAGCCTCAAGACGAATCCACAAATTAAGGCGGGGACACGCCATGCGCTGGATTAAACATCTCCTGATTGGCACTTACCTGCTGGCCTTGTCGGCTGGCATCGTTGACCACGGACTAAAGTTTGGCACAAATAGCCATCCACTGATGTACTTTATCGTCTGGGATATGTACTGCGGCTGGTCGGCCCATGAATGCCGCATCCATCTCGTTGCAGAAGGGGAAAGTGGGACCCACTACGAGGTATTGCCTCCCCCCTGGGGCGACTTTGCGCCATTTGGCACAGTCGGCAGACAACACTACGACACTGTCCACAATTCGATCCACCGGATGGGGCTGAACGTCTTGAAGCAGACCGACCACGAACCAATCGTGCGACTCAAGGTCATCGAAGAGTCGTGGCCCAAGAAATACAATCTGCCAGAGCACCTGTGGGCTGCCCGATTCGAAGAGCCACGCGAGCCTCAGTCCTACTTCTGGAACTCGGAAGTCTTCGACGGCGAGGGAAAGATCATTAACTCGGTCCCCGTCTACCTAACTCAACTTTACAACCAGGCAATTGGCAGTAACCCACGACTGGCTGCCGACGCTCGCAAACATCAATCGTTTATCGCGATTAACCCGGCCCATCGTCGAGCAGCGTTCGCGGGCCACGCCGACGCTATCAGCCAACCACAAGCAGGTCCTCCCGGCAACAGTAACTAACCAAGCAGCCCGGTAAATTGTCTCATCGTTACAAAAGGGGGTTCCCATGGAAGGGAACATGACCAATCTCACTGAATCTGGTTCGCAGGCGGTCCCACTTCCAGGTGTGGGAAGTATCGTCAGTCGTTTTTTCTATACGCGTGAGGTTCCCTACGCGATTGCGCTCGTTCGCATGATCATTTGCAGCGTCTGCATGATCATCATGGGGCCCCGCTGGTTCGCCTGTCGCGAATTGTTTTCAGTAGATGGAGCGACGACTCCGATAGCAATTGGCTATTCAATGCCAAACTGGCTTCCAGAGTTCAACGGCACAATCGTTGCCGGCTTGGCCACCCTGATGATGATCTGCTTGTTCACTTCGGCGGTTGGCTGGAGGACACGCACCTCACTGACTATCGCCGCAATTCTGTTCACCTACTTCAGTTGCCTCGACTCGGTCAGCACCATGACCAAATACATGGTGATCTCAACGCATGTTCTGTTTTTGCTTAGCTTTTCATCGTGCGGAAAAATCTGGTCGGTCGATGCCTGGCTACGCTGGCAACATTCGACCGACTCTCAGCCTGAGATGGGTGAAACCTGGTGCCGCCGATGCCTGCAGCTTTTGATGTGCTCGTTCTACTTTGGGGCGGCCTTCACCAAAATGCACACTCCTACGTTCTTTTCGGGAGAGCAACTGACCTACTGGATGATGACCGAACTGACAATCGACCACCCGCTTGGCTATGTCATCGCTATGTATCCTCCCCTCATTGTGGCGATGGGATACATCACGATTGTATGGGAAATCGCCTTTCCGTTGCTTGTCTGGCGCGATCCGGGCCGCACAGTGATGCTGATCATAGGTGTCCTGTTTCACGTGATGACCTACTTCACGCTGGGACTGGATATGTTCCCGCCTGTCTGCTTTGCACTCTACTTGACCTTCTACGGCGATCGCGATTACCAGGCCGTCGGCCGCTGGTTTGCTCGTCGGCTACAACCAGCACTTCGGTTCGTGTCGCAATTCAGAATGCCAAACCTGTCGATCAGGTATCCCCAGTCACTTGTTTCGCGGAGCAGCTTCGGCCTCTTTGCTGTCTTTCTGCTGACGGGCACTGCGGCAGGGATTGGGCTGGAACACTCGCTCGACAGGTATGGTCAGCGTCGGGCCGAAGGCCGGTATGCCTTGACTCCTCTCGATCATGACGTGGCTGACCGCATGCTGGCCCCGCTGGCCCCGACGCGAGAAAGCGACAAACTATTTGCGTTTGATATCGGCACGTTCTTGATCGGTGATTATGTAGGGGATCGCTGCCGCGAGTTCTGGCCCGGACAGACGATTGTCGCCCAATGCAGCTTTGTCCCACCCCACGAAGACATGATGGTTGAATGCAACCTGCGTGATGCCGATGACCGCCTGGTCGAGCGGTTCAGCCATGTCGCCCCCCGTGAGGTCTTCAATTGCAACTATCGTTTTCCGATCACGGTCACCAGCGAACCCGGCCCGCATAGTCTTGTCATCAAAATTGCCGGCCAGGAAGTGGCTCGTAAGTCAATTCGCATTCATAACCCGGCCCTCGCGGCCCGTTAGCAGTCTTCTCGGAATATTCACGACGAAGCAAGCGTCCCTCACCTGCTCAATTTGCTCACTCGGCAATCGCATGCACGGTGCCGACACGACCCCGAAAAACAGGGCTTTCCTTTCGTTTCGACGACGCAACAATTGAGCAGTCGCGACTGTCAGTTTCGGTTTCCACTTCGCCCCATCTGTCGACCAATCGCCACTTCTTGTATGTTGCAGCTTTAAGCACTCGCTTCACAAAACGAGTTGCTCGAATCGCGTACTGTACTATGAGTTCTAGAAAACTCGCGTGTTTATCGAGCACTGGAAGTGTCCCGATCCGCATCCTGCCAACTTCGCCAGCAACAAAGGGCCAACCATGTCCATCTTCGAAGACAGCCTACTGATTGTTTCGCTCGTCGCCGTGATTGGAATTGTGGCCGTCATCCTCGGTCGATCTACCTCCAATACCATTCTGCTGAGATTGGGCGGAGCCTTGTTTGTTATGGCCGGATGTATCTGGCTTGCCGATCGCCTTGTCGTCACCGAATCAGAGCACCTCCGACAAAATGTCAGCCAACTAGCTAACAATTTCCGTCTGAAGTCCCCCGCGACCTTCGATGCAATCTCACCAAACGCAGGGGGACTGCAAGCAATGGCTAAAAGCGCCATGGCGATGGTAACCGTTGGAGACGACTTGTCAGTCACCGACCTCAGTGCGCATCGCGGCAAGAACGGCAACGACTGGATCGTTCATTGCCGCGTGAACGCAACATACACAATCGAAGGCTATGGCAATGTTGGCCGTCGTCCCGGCCGGTTTGAACTAACTTACAGCCGCGTAGCGAACGACTGGAAGGTCACCGCCGTTCAGCGTCTCGACCCAATTACCGGGAAACCCTTGGGCCTTCTTGATGCCAAGTAAACGGGTAACAACAAGGTTAGCCGCACACTTCCTGCGAGACCTTTAAATCCTTTTGACCGTCACGGTCCGAACTGGATATACCCTTCCTGGTAGATCGTTCGATCGCTTCGTGCCCCGTTCTGCAACACGAAGTTGTTAATCCGGTAAGCGCTGCGTACCTGTAGTGTCGGGCTTTCGTAGTAATAGGCCTTGCGATAAGCCGATCTACTCTCAGGAACGGGGTAGGGGGGTGTCACCCCGGGTGGCAAGGCATGGCTAAAGTACGACCGCTTAAACATCCAGTCGTCGGCGTTCACGGTCGGGCAAAACGGGATAACCGCAACGACAAATGTCGCCGCAATCAGCCATG
>JAIXVG010000218.1 GCA_027483145.1 Planctomyces sp. | reverse complement strand
TTACTGATTCACCTCGTGCCAAATGCCGCAAGACTTCAATTTGTCGGGATGTCAGGCCTGCCAACTGCGACTCGACTATGGCCGTATACTTCTTGGAATCGTGGTCGTATTGCAACTTGCGGCGAACCGTCTCAGAAAAGCAAAAACTACCATTCGCGACTTCAACAATCGCTTCACATACCGCACTAGCCGTTTCTTGTTTTAGCAGATAGCCGTCAACACCCATTCTAAGTGCTTCTGACACGAACACGTCGGTCAAGTAGCCAGTCAATAGAATGAACTTCACGTTGGGCAAACGGGACCGCAAGTCAGAAATCAGGTCAAACGAGCCTCGGCCAGGCAAGTCCACATCAAGTACGACCACGTCAGGAATAGTCAGCAAGGCATGTTTGAATGCCTCGTCGGTCGAACCTAAACCACCAATGACCTCAATCCGAGGGTCCTGATTCAGGCGAGCGGTTAACGCCTCGACCAAAAGCAGGTGATCGTCAACAAGCATCACTTTGACAGGCTGAGACATGCTTCAACTCCACGCAGAAAGATACCCGTGGCCCGGGCGTGGGAACGATCGTAGACAGAATCGTGTTGAACGGGGGTGAAGACTATTCGGTCAGGCTGGATTCAGCTTGCCCGGAATCATCAAGCAAGACAACCATTTGTTTCAGAGATGAACGAATTTCAGTCAATAAAGTCTTTTCGCTTTGGCCGACAGATCCTCGCAACTCCATTTCGCAAGATAGCGCTAACACATAATTAGTTAGCTGATGCAATATCTTCCGAAGCTGGGCATTACGTTCTGAAGGAGTCGGCTGAGGCAAAAACGAGAAGCTCATGAACAGCGTCCATTGCGGATCACGCCTCGTCCGTCGTCAAGCCTGAATGGCTTATCAACTGATCGAGATACCGAGAGGTCGGAGCAGAAGGGCGAATACGAAGCAAGATTGATATAGGAGAGACTTCTTAGAATCTTAACACATTACGACCGGGGAAGGACATATCGAAGTCTACCGAAATGTATCATTTTTGATCGGAATTCGATACCTAAAAACTCTCTCTCTTGAGAAAACTACCTACAAACCCACCCCGAGTATTCGGCTACCCGAAGTATTCAGCCACTGCAATTCGTTGGCCCGAAGCGACTTTCGGAAAGCAAGCTCCGCAGTCAAGCATATTGTCGAATGCAACAATTCTGGTCTTAACCTTAAGTCTGTTTGAACATTAAAGCAAACGGATAATTGAGTGTTTTTGCTACGGGTTCATTTGTCCACATTCACCTTGGCTCGCTAGCTTCCACCGAATTTTTAATGGAGCTTCCGCGAGACGGCGATAGGTTTCTCCTAGACATCTTTAGGAATTTTCCTGCCGCCTGTGGACTTTCTGCCACGCGATTGTTTTTTGAGCTACGTTTCGATTGGGCATCGCGAGCCAGCTTCGCAGCTCATCAATACCAAGCCATTCATCGGGAACTTGATCGTCATGACGACCACACTTGCTTCTTCGTCGCTGACTGCCGAATACGTCAATCCGGTTATTTTTGCGACCAAGAATGTCTTTGAGATGATGCTCGATTGCACGCCAACGCGGAAAGGGCTGCGGCTGAAGACCGAAAACTCGCAAACGCATGAAATTAGTGCTGTGATTGGCATCTCAGGCAATGCAGCCGGAACGGTTGTTGTCAGCTTGTCAAAGGCGGCCGCATGCGAAGTGCTGAAGCGGATGGTGGGCATCGAAGCCGATGACATCACTAATGATGTCTGTGATGCGGTCGGCGAGCTAACGAACATGATTGCTGGACAGGCCAAGGCCCAACTGGCGAAGTACGAACTCTCTATCAGCATTCCCAACGTGGTATCTGGAATGAACCACGTTGTTCACTTTCCATCAAATGTTCAGCCAATGGTGCTTGAATTCGATTCCGAAATCGGCCCATTGACGATTGAAGTGGCGTTCTCTGCCATTTCCTAGCATACATTCCAGGATGACCATGGAAGCCAAGGCTGGCCTGATCGAATTACGGTGAGGATCGACAGTTTTTCTAGACTTGAGCGACGAGCATCCTTGTCGCCATACAGGATTGATGGCCATGAAAGTCTTGCTGGTTGATGATTCTGGAACAATGCGTACCATTCAAAAGCGGTGTTTGCAGAAGCTGAACGTCGAAGACGTGATCGAGGCAGAAGATGGCGTCCAGGCCCTCATGCTGTTCGAAGCAGGACAATTCGACGTTGTCTTGAGTGATTGGAACATGCCCAACATGGATGGGCTGACGCTGCTCAAAGAGATTCGGCAACGGAATAAAACAATCCCGGTCATCATGATTACCACTGAAGCTGAACGCGCACGAGTGGTGCTGGCAATTCAGGCCGGTGTGTCTGACTATCTGGTTAAGCCGTTCACACCCGACGGTCTCAAAGAAAAGCTGGAGCGCTGGGTCGCTTCTCCTGCTTGATCTCTTAAATTCACTTTTGCCACAGGGCTCGGCTTTACCTAGAGACCCATCGTTTGCCTCATTGGCACATATTGATGGCCAGCTCTGCAGTGATGCGTTCTGGCTGGATGATTGAATCCGGGCGTTGGCTTTCGCTCAACGCATTGTCTCCGTTTCCTTCAGTTCTCTGACAACGAATGCAGCGACGATCATGGTGAATCCGCAGCGAATTTGGTCGTCACCGAACCTGCCAACGCTTCCCGGCGTGGCCATTCAGTTGGTTGAACTATCAAAGAATCCGGAGACAGAAGTTCGCCAGGTGATCGAAGTCATCCGGAACGATCCGGCGATTTCGGCCCGAATCCTGAAGGCATCGAATTCGAGTTACTTCGGGCTTCGGTCCGAAGTGACCACAATCGATCGAGCCGTGACGCTCTTGGGAACGACGGTTACCTCGTCGCTGGCCCTGAGCTTCTCGCTGTCCGACCAAGCGACTCAAAAAGGGCCAATGCAAGAGCATTTTCGTCTCTTCTGGCGACGATGCATTGTGCAAGCGGCTGCGGCCGAAGTGATTGGATCACGACAAGATCCTGACTTGTCTGCCGAGTATTTTTTGGCGGGCCTACTGATCGACTTAGGCCAACTCGCCATTCTGAAAACAGCACCACACGACTATCGCAAAGTTCTTGAAGCTTCGGCGGCAAAAAAAACCGCTTTGATTGCAACTGAGCGAGAACTACTCGACTTCGACCACATCGAGATTGGCACGAAGCTGATGGAGCAATGGAAGCTGCCCAAAACATTCATTGAAGCAACAAAGACGCACCATGGGAATGTGCCGTCGATCAGCCGGGCAATTAGCAACGCCGGACATCCTTTGGCGGCAGCCGTTGCAGCAGCTGCGGCTGTTGGTGAGTCACTTTGCAGCGAAAATAAAGTCGAGGCGATTCAACGTTTCTT
Source organism: Planctomyces sp. (assembly GCA_027483145.1). Taxonomy (GTDB): domain Bacteria; phylum Planctomycetota; class Planctomycetia; order Planctomycetales; family Planctomycetaceae; genus JAIXVG01. Next base: position 5,446 of record JAIXVG010000218.1, on the reverse strand, counting down.
CGATTTGGCCCAATCGTTTTTGGGCATGGATCGATCTGCCGGAGAGCAGTTGATTCTGCAAGTTAACCAAAAGGTGCAGCAGGTCGCCGAGTTATTCAATGTCAACCTGGATGACATGGGCGACCCGGCCGACATTATGGCAGAGGCGAACGAGCAACTCGCCCAGTTGACCATGCGTGAGCATGTCAACAGCACTCAGGCCACAATGCGGCATGAGGTTGCAGAACAGCAAAAGCGAGACCTCGAAGACAAAAACCGTCTGTTGCAACAGCAGGCGCTACATGATCCTCTAACGAAGCTTTACAATCGCAACTTCTTTGACGAGACCATCAACCGGGAAGTCGATCGCTGCCGCCGCGTTGCTGCGCCGGTTGGCGTCATTTTTCTGGATGTCGACTTCTTCAAGAAGTTGAACGACACCTATGGGCATGCGTTCGGGGATGAAGTGCTCGTTCGCCTGGCGAACTTGTTCAAAGAAACATGCCGTACGTCAGACGTAGTTTCTCGCTTTGGGGGCGAAGAATTCGTCATTTTGGTTGGTACACCAAGCGAAAACGGCCTGCAGCGACTTTGTGAACGGTTAAGAACACGAGTTGAAATCGAACCGTTCAAGTTTGAAGGTCAACCCGTGAAGGTAACAGTCAGCCTGGGTGCTGCCATTACGATTCCGTCACGAACCGATACGAACACGGCCAAAGTGTTACTGGAACTAGCAGACGGCTGCCTGTACCAGTCGAAACATGAAGGACGAAATCGGGTCACCGTCAAATCGGTGATTCCCGAACCCGACCGCCACTTGATTGGGCTGGTCAGTCAGCATCGCTTCAGCCGCTTCCTGGTAACCAAGAATGTCATCGACATTCCCAACATTTCGAAGATTTTGCTGGAATGCCCACCCCAGCAAGTTCGCGTCGGAGAGTTGGCCGTTCAGTTAGGTTACTTGGTTCCAGAGCAGGTCACCAAAATCCTCGCATTCCAGGAGCAGTCGGGGGACCGCTTTTGTCAGTCGGCAGTTCGTCTGAATATGTTAACTGGAAATCAGGTAGTCCACTTGCTGGCAATTCAGCAGGAAGACCCCCGGGCAGTTGCTGGAGCAATCATTCGATCGGGGTTGATTCCGCCCCAGACCGTCGCAACTTACCTGGACGAATACCAACGGTCGCATGCCCCGACACCGGCGGCGGCGCTTGCCTGACGCACATCACGTTCTTGGGCGCAACGGCTGAGCGATACCATGATCGCCCGCTGAACTGGCATCCGCCGCGACGACGAACTTTTTCGCTCGAAGTGGCAACTTCTGGCAAGGTCACTTGGACGTAGCTCCCTGGCAACTGTAAGCTAGAACGTGATGGCGGGTGGTCGTCCCCCTCTTTAAGTCGCGAGCGTTCTGAATTGTTTGGCTCGCTGAGCGACCGCTCACAAACAGCCCGGGTTGCATGGAAGCACCGATGACCGCAGCTTTAGACGAACAGTGGAAGGCCCATCGACTTCGGGTCGAGGCCCAGCTTCCCCTTTACGTTGCAGCCCATGCCGATTTTCCTGAGACTCTCCGGGAATCAATGCTTTACAGCCTGATGGCGGGTGGGAAGCGGCTCCGCCCTGTTCTGGTTCTGATGGCTGCAGAAGCTTGCGGCGGACAGTGGCAAGAGGCCTTACCTGCAGCCTGTGCCATTGAAATGGTCCATACGTATTCGCTTGTTCACGACGACCTGCCTGCCATGGACGACGACGACTTGCGGCGTGGTCGCCCGACCAATCACGTTGTCTATGGCGAGGCGATGGCTATTTTGGCCGGCGATGCACTCCTGACGCTCGCTTTCGAAGTTATCGCGCAACACATTACGGACAAATCTGTTGCGGCCGAATGTTGTCTCGATTTGGCCAAGGCGTCAGGGCCAGTGGGGATGGTGGCAGGTCAAGTAGCCGATCTCGCAGCCGAGCACGCTGGCGAAGCGACGGTCGAGCAGCTGGAGCACATCCATCGTCGCAAAACAGGTCGCCTCCTTTGCTCTGCCCTAACGTTAGGGGGACGCGTTGCCAAAGCAAATCCTGACACCCTTCTGGCCCTCGCCCGCTACGGGAACGCGGTTGGTTTAGCGTTCCAGATTGCGGATGATCTACTAGATGTCCATGGAGATCCCCAGAAGCTGGGGAAGCAAACTCAGAAGGATGCAACTGCTGGCAAACTAACCTATCCGTCCCTGATCGGTGCAGAGGCAAGCAGAAGTAAAGCAGAAGGGCTGATCAAAGAGGCTTGCCAAGCCATTTCAGGCATGGGCGAAAAAGGGAAACCTCTCATCGACATGGCCCAATTTGTCCTGTCTCGGGATCATTAATGTCTGCTGCCGTAAGTGATGGATCGAATCTTGGTGGTCCCGCCTCAAGTGACTGTTTTTGGATAAATCGAACCCGTTTGAGCAATCATCACTGGCTTTAATGACAATCAGCGTATCCAGTTCAGAGCGCCTGGCAAACAAGTCACGAATAGCGCGAAACAGTCGACCGACGTTCAACACATGTGGAAAGTTAACCATGGAACTGGAGCTTCTCCCCTCGATCCGTTCGCCTCAAGATCTGAAGTCGATGTCGGACAGCCAACTCATGCAGTTGGCTGATGAAATTAGAGAATCGTTGTGTGGTGTGGTTTCGAACCGGACTGCCCACTTTGCGAGCAATTTGGGTGTCGTTGAGCTGTGTCTCGCCCTCCATACGGTTTTTGATTTTCGCGAGGATCGACTGATCTGGGACACGGGTCACCAGGTCTATCCCCATAAACTGATCACCGGCCGGTTCAACCAGTTTCCAACAATTCGCCAGCGAGGCGGGCTGATGGGCTTTCCGAACCCGCACGAAAGCCCTTACGACCTGTTTATGACCGGGCACGCTGGTGCCAGCGTCTCGACCGTTCTGGGACTGAAGGCTGCCGATGACTTGTTAGGCGAATCGCACCGAAAATCTGTGGCCGTTATCGGCGATGGTGCCCTTCCCTCCGGCGTTGTCTTTGAAGCGATGAACAACGCCGCGGAGCTGAAGAAAGACCTGCTGGTCATCTTGAACGACAATAAAATGGGAATCTGTCCACGCGTGGGAGGACTGGCTGAGTATCTCAATAAGGCACGAACCGCCCCGTTCTACAATGGCCTCAAGCGAGATGTTTCCAACATTCTGAAAGGACTGCCCGTCGTCGGAGCAAGCGCCCGCGAGGCCCTCTCGCAATTGAAGGATGCTGTCAAAGGACTCTTTCACAGTGGGATGCTGTTTGAAGAATTGGGCTTTAAGTACATTGGGCCGGTCGATGGTCACGATTTACCTTCGTTGAAGCAGTATCTGCAGATGGTAAAGGATGTCTCCGGGCCGGTACTGTTGCACGTCTTTACGCAAAAGGGACATGGCTTCCGCCCCGCATGTGAAGACCCGGTGACCTTTCATGCTCCCCCTCCGTTTGAGCGAGATGCCGACAATCGAATCTTGTCAATTCGGAAGTCGTCGGCCAAGGCCTATACCGCGTCCATGAGCGAAGCCATCTACAACGCGATGCAGCGAGATTCCAAAGTTGCAGTGCTGACGGCCGCGATGTGCGAAGGGAACAAGCTGGGCAAACTTCGCAGCGATTTTCCCGATCGGTTCTTTGATACCGGGATCTGCGAAGGTCATACAGTGGCCTTTGCGGCCGGGATGGCTAAGTCGGGAATGAGGCCCATTGTTGATATCTACAGCACTTTTTTGCAGCGAAGCTTCGACCACATTTTTCAGGAGGTTGCGCTCCAGAACTTGCCGGTCACATTCACGCTTGATCGGGCAGGACTCGCCGGTGCTGATGGCCCAACCCATCATGGGACATTCGACATCGCCTACATGCGAATTTTCCCCAACATGGTGGTGATGGCCCCTGGCGACGAATTGGACGTCGCCCCCATGCTCGACTTCGCCGTTACCGCACCTCATCCCGTTTCGATTCGATACCCCAAGGCTAACGTCGAAAGCGTGAAGCGTGAGGTCAAACCAATCGAGCTTGGCCGGGGAGAAGTGATTCAATGGCGTGATGATGGAGCAATCATCGCGTTTGGTGCGATGCTACCTGCCTGCGTGAAGGCTGCTGAGCGTCTCGAAGAACAGGGCCTGAACGTAACGGTCATTAACGCTCGCTTTGCAAAGCCACTTGATACCGATCTGCTCTTCCGCGTGCTCGAAGAATCACCTTGGGTCATAACCATCGAAGAGCATGTGCTGGCTGGTGGATTTGGCTCGGCCCTGCTCGAAGCAGCCAATGCGAATCAAATCGCTACCAGCCACGTGAAGTGCCTGGCCCTGCCCGATCGGTTTGTCGAGCATGGCGAACGAGAAGACCTGCTAGCCGACCTCGGCCTCGACTCGGCCGGCTTGGTCAGCACGGCACTCGCCATGGCCGACCGCGGCACTCTGGTAGGCGACCTCTAAAGGTTTGGTCTTAGAACCCTGTGAGATGGTGATGCCGCACAGTTAAGATCAGGTTTCCGAACAGGCCCGATCAGCTCTCCAGATAGGATGTTAGTGCTTAAAGTGCCGCAGACCTGTGAACAGCATGGCGATGCCATACTCGTCGCAAGCGGCGATCACTTCGTCATCTCGCTTCGAGCCGCCGGGCTGAACAATGGCCTTAATCCCCGCCTGGTGAAGTTGGTCGACTCCGTCACGGAAGGGGAAGAAGGCGTCCGAGGCGGCGATTGCTCCCTTGGCACGCGAGCCAGCCTTCGTCGCCGAGATCATCGCTGAGTCAAGCCGACTCATCTGGCCAGCCCCCACCCCAATCGTAGCCCCTCCTTTTGCCAGCAGAATGGCGTTCGACTTCACGTGCTTGCAAACCTTCCAGCCAAATTGCAAGTCGTGCAATTCACTGGTAGTCGGTGCACGCTTCGTCACCGTTTTCCAGGTTGAAAGCTCTTCTATAGCAGCATCCCGATCTTGGACCAAGAGGCCCCCCGAGATCCGTCGATAATCAAGAGCTAAAGTTGTCATGGCGCTGGTTGGAGCGCCACAGGCAACTAGACGAACGCTGTTCTTCCACTTGGGCTTTGTCGTCAAGCAAGCAAGGGCCTCGGGGCTAAAGCCAGGAGCGATAATCGCTTCGATGAAATGCTGCGGCTGAACAAGTTCTTCAGCCGACGCCAAATCAACAACCCGGTTGAAACCAATGATCGATCCAAACGCACTTACCGGGTCGCTGGCATCAGCCGCAAGGTAAGCCTCGACCAGCGCATCAGCCGTTGCGCAACCACACGGGTTATTATGCTTAATCACCGCGCAGGCGGGCGAAGCAAACTCGTTGACCAGCATTAGAGCGGCATCGAGATCCAGCAAATTGTTATACGATAGCTCTTTCCCATGCAGCGTTTGGGATGCAGCCAGGCTGTCGGCAGCGGGCGAAAGCTCGCGATAAAACGCGGCGCGCTGATGCGGGTTTTCGCCA
>JAIXVG010000360.1 GCA_027483145.1 Planctomyces sp. | reverse complement strand
CCCCAGTCGTGCGAACTTGCAAAACCGCGTTTGAGGAATGGGCATGAACCCGATTCGACCAGTTGAAAATTCCACGAGTTATGGCGAGCCAGCCGCTGAGACTTTCAGGAACTGTGTTCAAGAAGGAAAGGGCTACCCGATGGAAGGACTGGCTCGGATGACCAAGCGATGGATCATGCAGCCAGCGCTTCTGATGCTGGCGACTGGTTTACTTGCATGCGGAATGCCAGCAGCTCAAGCGGCAGATGAGACAACGGCATTGGAGCTAGGCGACATCAAGCTGGTGGTTCCAGCGACATGGAAGCGGGAAGAGCCATCGAACAAGCTGAGACTGGGACAACTAAAGGTTCAGCCGGTCGAAGGGGATACCGAGCCGGCCGAGCTGGTGATCTCGTTCTTCAATGGGGATGGTGGGGGTGGTCCGGCAAACGTAAAGCGGTGGATCGGACAGTTTGCCGCCGATGGACGGACGGTGAAGGCCTCGCAGGGAACATCAAAGCAGGGTGAGTACATCATCACCGAAATTTCTGGGACGTATAATCAGCCGATTGGTCCACCCGTTGCCGGGAAGACGAAAGCAGTGCCGGGATCAAAGTCTCTGGGTGTGATTTTGACGGTTCCTCAAAAGGGGAACTACTTCCTGAAGCTGACCGGGCCAGAGAAGACCGTGACGGCTGCGGCTGAAAAGTTCAGGCAGTCGTTTGGGGCCGATGGAGCAAGCGAAGCAGACTATCCATTGCCAGAATAGAACTGGCGTGGTGAATAGACAGAAGCAAGCTGACGGCTGATGCTGCTGGCTTGCTTCTTTTGTTTTGGCAAGCGGCTTGATGGCTCCGCACTTCCTATTGCAAAAACGAAGCGGTGCAGGCCTGAAGCAACCGACCACTTTCTCAACAGGTCGTGGCGTGGTCGGCTCGGCAGGGCCTCTCAGATCACTTCGAGGTCTTGTCTTCAACTGGCAGAAGCTTCGCTGCGGTAAATGCGATAAACGGCATTAGCCGATGGCGATCTTTTCGGCTGGGTAGCGATAGTCGATAGCCTTGCGGCCGCGGGCGATGGCCAGCAGTAAGGTAACGGGACCGACCCGGCCAAGGAACATGGTGACCACCAGGACAAGCTGAGATTCCACTTTAAGAGTTGGGGTTGGAACCGAGGAGACCCCGACCGTCGCAAAGGCGCTCGTGGCCTCGTAGGCATGGTCCAGGAACAGCTCTGGACGTTGTTCGATGACCACCAGCGCAATAGTAGTCAACAACACGGTTGTCAGGCCCAGCGCGATGATAGCCAAGACTCGATTGACCTGTTTCTGCGTGATTGTTCGATAGAAGACGGTCACTTCTGGCTGCGAGCGAAGGACGGAGCGGAGGGTCAAAATGGCGATCGCTAAGGCAACCGTCTTTACCCCCCCTCCAGTAGAGCCGGGGGATGCCCCGACGAACATCCAGGCGATACCAACCAGCTTACCAGCAGGGCTGAGTTGGGAATGGTCTATCGTGTTAAATCCAGCAGTTCGCAACGTGACCGAGTGAAACCAGGCGTTGGCCAACATGGAGACTGGTGAACTGGGAAAAGCGGGGTTTCCAAGCTCTGTCAGAAACAAAAGTCCCGTTCCGCCAATCAACAGGGCCATGGTCGTCACCAGAACGACTTTGGTGGAAACCGTCAGGCGAACTGACGAGCCTGGTTTTCCTCGCCATGTTTCAAACGAAGCCAGTGCAAAGCGGCGTGCGTTCTCCAATGGCTGAAAACCAAGCCCTCCCAGAATGATTAAGAGGGCAAAACCAGCAAAGACTTCGCCGCGCAATTCCCAGCCGACCAAGCCTTCGGCCCGGAGCGCGAATCCAGCGTTGCAGAACGCGCTGACCGAATGGAAGAGGCTACAAAAAACTCGATCGGCCCACGGAAGATCTGCCCATAAGCCACTGGTGACGACCGCACCGACCAGTTCGATCGCAAACGTCCAGCCAATGATTGAAATAACAAGGCTGCGAACGTCGGCGACGGTATTCGATTCGAGAATATCCTGGAAAGTGGCGGCACCACGCAGATCAAGGCGGCCTGCCATCGCAGCTAGTGAAGCCCCGAACGTCATAATTCCAAGGCCCCCGGCCTGAATGAGTCCCAGAATGACCCACTGGCCCGTTCTGCTCCAGTAAGTTCCAGTATCGACCACTGTTAATCCTGTGACACACGATGCGCTGGTGGATGTAAATAGCGCCACTGTCCAGGGAGCTGCAGCCATATCATCGGGGCGGCAACGGGGGAGCATCAGTAGCAATGCCCCAGTGCCAATGAGAGCCATGAATGACAAAACGAAAACCAGGGCCGGGTTAAGCCCTGCTTCGGCTGCAGATAAAATTAAGCGGACGATTTCGATCACACCGCGCAACAGCCCCATCGACTCGGTCCAGACGATCTCTTCGATATCGGGTCGATGAAATCCATCGGCGTCGAGCTGAACAAACCCGTCTTGCCACCCAAATGCGACAATCCCCAAGAGCCACAACAGACTTATAAGGGGTGCGGAGAAGTTCTGTCGCACGAACGATTTGCGTTGCCTGCTCCAAAGATACCGGACAGGAAACGTGAGGGCAGGAAACACCATCACAAAGCCGACCAATAACGTTAGAATCCAGGTTGCCTGAGAAGTGGTCTGGATGTTGCCGTACTGAAGCAGGACCGCCGCCAGCCCCAGCAATGCACAAAGGCTTTCGAAGACAGCGACCCAGCGATCAAACCTGGGATAGAGTGTCGTGCGATACGCCAGCGAATCGGACGAGTTGACAGACGACAACAGGGGCTGAGACATGATCCTGATATGTTAGCCGAGTTGGGCCGGTTTCACACTGAAAACCAGTCTGAAACTGGTCACGGAACTTGGGCGGGAATGCGCTAGAAACGGGTGGTAGGGGTAACCTGACCGTTTTGCGTACAATGCCGACGGAAATCGCCGCGCCTGGTCTAACGAGAAATCGCGACTTGCCGGGCCGTACAGTCGCTTCGCTTGACTTGTTCGACGGGGACCTGGTCGAATTGAGGCCGTTGCGTTCGGCCCTTACTACCAAGGCAATTATCAGCCATCGGAAGAACGAGTCGTTTCGCTTCCATTCGCTTGGCGGGCCTCGCGCACGAGTTGTCGGCGCTGGCGCAGGGTTTCGATCCAGGCTGCTTCAATGCCTTGAGTCGATGGCTGGTAGAACTCGGCGTCGACTCCCAAGTAGTCTTGTGGTGCCCAACCCCCGGCGGCGTTGTGGGTATATTGATAACCAGCCCCATGCCCGAGGCGCTTCGCGCCACTGTAAGACTTATCGCGCAGCGCGACAGGAACGGGAATGAGCCGCTGCTCGCGAACGGCGGCAATCGCAGCATCACCCGCGATATAGCTGGCATTGGACTTGGGGGCCATCGCGAGATAGACGATCGCCTGGAAGAGGGGGATTCGGCCTTCGGGGAGACCGAGCTGCTCAAAGGCGGTTACTGCAGAGGTGGCGATAACCAATGCCTGGGGGTCAGCGTTTCCGATATCCTCCGAGGCAGAGATAATGAGCCGCCGACCGATGAACCGAGGATCTTCGCCCGCTTCGAGCATGCGGGCCATCCAATAGAGGGCCGCGTCGGGGTCACTTCCACGAATGCTCTTGATGAGGGCGCTGGCCGCGTCGTAGTGGTCATCGCCCTGTTTGTCGTAGCGAATCGCTTTCTTCTGAACAGACTCTTCCGCCATCGCCAGACTGAGTTGCTTTTCGCCGCGCGGGAGAGTCAGCACTGCCAGCTCAAGCGAATTGAGGGCACGGCGAGCATCGCCATCACAAATGGTCGCCAGAAAACGCAACGCTTCCGGGGTTGCAGCAGCACTCGTGTGACCAAGGCCGCGGTCAGAGTCGGCTAGTGCTCGCAACAACAGGCCCTCGATATCAGCAATCGATAACGGCTGAAGCTCAAGAATCTGGCTGCGCGACACCAACGGAGCGATCAGCGAGAAGAAGGGGTTGGCGGTAGTGGCCGCCACTAAAGAGACGACGCCCGACTCGACATCGGGCAAGAGAACGTTTTGCTGCTGCTTGTTGAAGTGATGCAGTTCATCCACAAACAGCAGTGTTCGCTCTCCCGCGGCAGCCAGCCGATTGTTGGCCGCTTCCAGAACCTCGCGCAGTTCTTTCACTCCGGCGACAGCTGCATTGAGTTCGATATGCTTTCGCCCGGTTTGTTTAGCGAGCAGACCGGCCAACGACGTTTTGCCGGTACCAGGCGGACCATAGAGGACGACCGAAACAATGCGGTCTGCGTCAACCATGCGGCGGAGAATTCGACCGGGGCCAAGCAAGTGCGACTGACCGACGAATTCATCGAGTGAACGGGGACGCATACGAGCCGCAAGGGGTTCGGCGGAGCGGATATTCTGCTGTTCGAGCTGATCGAACAATCCCACAATCACACCTGTTCTGGGGCCAAGGGCCGAGCCCGCTGATGCTGTCCCGCTATGGATGGCCTGGCTCCCACCAGACATCGATTACGCCTTGGGCTGGCTATAGGGCCGAATGAGCGAATGCCCACGGGAGTGGCCAATAAAAAAACAGACCTCCGCAGATGCCGGTCAAGCGTTGAGGTTATGGACCCTGATGATTCAGGGGGAAGCCGGCCACCCGAGTTGTGTTTTCCATCAACACTTAAGTTGAAATGGCTGGACACGCAGTCGAATAGTACAAGCTGCCTGAAGACTTATTTGTAGGGTCAACGCACAGTGCTTGTGTCGCACAACGCAGAGGTCGTGTATCGTTCTTAAAATGTTCTCGCATAAGTCAATTTGCAGACCGTGATAACGACTGCTCATCAACTCATCTGTCTGTAACGCTACCGCACCGATGTAGAGAACGCAAGGAGTAAGTGAAGAGCGGATGCGGGTTCACGCAACCTGAAGCAAACTGCAAGAAAGCATTGTTTTCTCCTTGCAAAAGCGGCGTGATGTTGAGCTCAAAACCTGATAACGCCGCCCGACTTCTGCATGCAATAAAAACAATGCGAAGCCGCGCGACGCGTCGAATGTTGGCGGGGTTAATGTTCTAAAGAAAAGTGTGCTATTGTGGGCGATGTGAAAGACGATAGCGGAGGATGCGTCATCTTGCTGCTCTACAGCCCGGCCTTGAGATCGCCGGGCCACCCGTTATGAATAGCCCGGGCCGGGCCTGCCACAGTGTGCTTGCATGGAAACTCGGTTTGAAACCTGTGCGGATGCTATTGGCCGTAGATTGATGACGAGCCTTTGGGCTTTTTGTTGATGCGGTTGTTGGCATATAGACCGTCAAGAATGAACTCGGCCGCGCTAATCAGAATTCCGGTCTTGACTTCGGCTGAAGCGTCTGAAGGAACCGACTCTGCTGCGTATTGTTCGACCTGTGCCCGAAAGCCCTTGACTGCATCGATCCGCTTTAAATACTCGGCATCGCTTAGCCCCTCACCCAGGTCGAGAGTTTTGCCCCCTTCGAAATGCTCTGCTACGTTGCGAAATTGCTTCGCAGACAATCGCAGGTCGAAGATCGTCTTGATAGCTTCGTCAACCAGCCTGCCGACCAGCTTATCTTCCTGACCGGTTTCCTCGGTCATGTTCAATTCCATCTTTCCGCGCGAGCTGGCAGTGATTGCAGAGAGATCGCTGGGGCGTGCGATGGCAATTCCGCGATTGGCGAGGCAACCCCGCCGCTCGGCATTCGAGACAACATTCTCGTAGTTAGCAATCGACATGCGAACGCTGACACCCGATGCGGCATTGACGTGAGGACTGGTCCGTGCGAGTCGCGATACTTCTTCGACGACTTCCTGAATAAACTTGGGAACAACAACCTGCACCCCGGAATCACGGACCGTCCACGCATTCTCGGCAGTGATCTGCATCCCCAATTCTCGCGACAGGGGATAGTGTGTTCGAACAACAGAGCCGATGCGGTCCTTCAGAGGTGTAACCAGTCGACCACGATTAGTGTAGTCCTCGGGATTGGCACTAAAGACCATGCAGACATCAAGGTTGAGCCGAACCGGAAACCCTCGAATTTGAACATCGCGTTCTTCGAGAACGTTGAACAACCCAACCTGAATTTTGGGGCTCAGGTCGGGAAGTTCGTTCATGCAGAAAATTCCCCGATGGCTGCGGGGGATCAGGCCAAAGTGTAATACATCTTCACTGGCCAAATGTCGTCCTTCGGCATGTTTGATCAGGTCGAGTTCACCGATCAGGTCGGCGATCGTCACATCGGGCGTCGCCAGCTTTTCGTGGTAGCGCTCGTCCCGACCAACGTAATCAACCGGGCAGTCGTCCCCCAACGTGGCAATTTGATCTCTGGCGAATTTCGAGATAGGTGCGAGAGGATCGTCATTGATTTCGGACCCTGCCACCACAGGGATATAGTCATCGAGCAGCGACGTCAACATCCTCAGCAGGCGAGTTTTACCCTGTCCTCGCAGCCCCAGGAACAGGATGTCGTGCTGCGAGAGGACGGCATTCACAATCTGGGGTGTGACGGTCTCGTCGTAGCCCACAATCCCCGGGAAAAGGGGTTGGCCGCTACGAAGTTTCTGTAGGAGATTGTTGCGGATTTCCAGCTTCACACTTTGAGTGCGATATCCGCTGGCTTTTAACTCTCCCAGATTTTTGGGCCGACCTGACATGGGTTTGTCTTTATTTGCAAGATGATCTGTGGGTGCAAAAACAATTCGCGGGCATCGTCGCCGGAACGACCAATCTTAGGCGGCTCGACGTGGGGGGCAAATTGGAAAGGGTGGCGACAGGCTGCAGATTATTGCGAATCCGCTCAGTTTGGGCTGTGACCTGAGCTGTTTTTGTTGGATAGCAACTGCCAAACGAAAAGAGAGGAGGCTTGCTGGACAACCTGTCACTATCAGCCTACTTTTATGGCACGAAGCGGACCTGGGTGAAGTAAATTTCGTTGCGGCTTTTTGCTAGTGATGAATTAGTTCTGCTTCATGGTCCGTAAGATCCGACGGCTACCGCCGTGTCCTTCAGGTGGTGGACTGATCCACATACGAGAACCAAACAGCCCCGCAAACGCAAATACGGTTCACCAATTAACCATCCAAACGAATTTTGAAGGAAAACTGTTTGTCTCGGCGAGTTCTGGTGACCGGTGCAGGGGGCTTTTTGGGTGGAGCCATCGCACGTCGTCTATTGAAGCAGGGGAACGAGGTGATAACCGTCCAGCGAGGTCGCTACCTCGATCTGGAAGCGGCAGGTGCAACAGCCATTCAAGGGGATCTCGCCGAGTTGGATGTGGCCATGAAAGCGTGCGAATCGTGCGAGGTCGTCTATCACATCGCAGCCAAGCCTGGCGTCTGGGGTCCATTCGACCAGTATCGACGGGCGAATCTGGTCGCAACCGAGAATATTCTTAAAGCTTGCCAGCAACATCAAGTAAGTCGACTGGTTTTTGCCAGTTCGCCAAGCGTCGTCTTTGACGGACAAGACCAGGAGGGGCTGGACGAAACGGCTCCTTATCCCACCAAGTTCCTAACGGCCTATCAAGAGACTAAGGCAGCGGCAGAACGATTGGTGCTGGCGGCCCATACCGATAGTCTGCGTACGATTGCCTTGCGGCCCCATTTGATTTGGGGACCAGGTGATCAGCACCTGATTCCACGGTTGATTGTCCGTGCAAGGTCAGGACGGCTGCGGCGAGTTGGAGCGGCGAATAAACTGGTCGACACCGTTTACATCGACAACGCGGCTGATGCTCATCTGTGTGCAGATAGTGCACTTGCCAGAACACCAAATGTTGGTGGCAGGGCCTACTTCATCACCAACGATGAGCCAGAACCGCTGTGGCAGTTCATCGACAAAGTGCTTGATTCGGCCGGGTTGCCCAGGGTCTCGAAGTCAATTTCTTATCGGGCTGCCTATACAGCAGGGGCGATCTTCGAGACCGCGTACCGGTTACTAGGGGTTCAATCGGAACCGCTGATGACCCGCTTTGT
>JAIXVG010000511.1 GCA_027483145.1 Planctomyces sp. | reverse complement strand
GATTCGGCACTGTTCGGCATGGATACTTCCATCGCATCTTCAGCCGCTCAGGCTCCTCAATTAGCAGGCTCGCACGCTTTAGCAGAACCGGCAGCTCAATCGCTTGGGCCAGCACCAGGGCAGCCATATGCACCCCAGTATCCAATGGGGGGTTACGTGCAACCGGCTGGGTACGTCCCACCTGTTCAAGGTCCGCCAACGTACGGTTACGCACCACCACAGCAGCAATATCCTCCCCAGTATTTTCCTCAGCCACAGCAGGGTTACGGCCCACAACCAGCCTTCGGACCACAGCCGGTGTACGCGGGCCAGCCTGGCTATGGCTATGCACCTGCACCGCAGCCCGCACCCCAACCAATTCCCCAAGCTGCAACTCCTGCACCAGCACCCACCAGCAGCAAAGCCGCAGCATTGGCAGCAGCAGCAGCCATGCCAGTTCGCCTGCCAGATCCCAGCGAAACGGGAGCAAAGCCCGTTGTCCCCCCGCCAACCACTGCCGGTGGCGCCCCCGCTGCTGCTCAAGCGAAACCCTCCAATCAGGCCGCAGACATCATCAAGAAATACATGCAGCAGCGGGGCGGACAATAACTCAAGCTTCACCCTGGATGGAAGATACGCGTCATTGGTGATTTGGCTCCCAGCGTTGCAACTCGTTTTCCAAGCCAGCTGACTTGCACTTCAAGCCACTTCAGGTCGTAATAGTCAAAGACTTGAGGCTGTCTTCCTGCCCCAAAAAGTGGCGATCTCTTTTTCACTCCAAGAGTCCATCATGAATACGCCAGATCCGGCTGTCGCAGAGCAGCAACGCCGCTATCGCGAGTTTATGGATTTGCTCCCGCTTACAATTGCACTGGCTGGCTTACCTCACAGCGATGTTGGTCGCTACTTCAGCGAAGAGCAGATGGAAGGCCGCACGTTTACTGTGCGCTACGCTTACCGTGCAGCCCGCCAACTGGTCCGCGAAGCCATTTCAAAGTAGCCGAAGAGATCATCTTCAGGTCGTCCGCAACCTTACCGGATGAAGCTCGAAGCACCCGGTCACCGTTAACCGACCGGCGCTGCGCATCCAGCGCTATCGCTTAAGCGATGAGGGTTGAAACTTCCCTGCTTAGCGGATTCGTTCCGGTCGCCAAAATTCGCCCGGTTTCGATATCGAGGTTGGCGAGGTTTAAGTCCGAAACAAATCCTCCCGCCTCGCGCACCAGCACTGCCCCTCCTGCCATGTCCCACGGCTTGAGACTCGTCGACCAGAACCCATCGAGCCGCCCGCAAGCGACATATGCCAAGTTCATTGCAGCCGACCCTGTCCGCTGGACGGTTTGAGCCTGTTGCAGCACTGCCAGAAACCGGGCAACGGCTGGTTCACTAGCGTGGACAGCCACGGGAATACTGGCAACCAGCATCGCTTTCCGAAGTTCGGCGACATCAGAAACCCGTATTAGGTGCCCATTTAGTTTGGCACCCTGCCCTTTTGCTGCAGAAAACAGGTCGTTGCGGGTTGGGTCATAAACCACGCCCACAACCAGTTCCCCAGCTACTTCAACTCCAATCGAAACAGCGTAGTACGGAAACCCGTGCACATAGTTGGTAGTGCCATCAAGCGGATCAACAATCCAACGAACGTCTGAGTCAGGGTTCAGCGTTGGCTGACCCTCTTCTCCCAGAAATCCGTGCTCTGGATAGCGAGCACGGACCGTCTCGGCAATCACCGCCTGTGAGGCTAAATCGGCTTCGGTCACCAGATCTGCTGGCTTCTTTTCGCGGGCGTTAAATCGGCCAGCCCAGCTTTGCAGTACTGCACCACCCAGGCGCGCAGACAATTCAGCAGTAACTTGCCAGTTCAACAGTTCAACTGCTGTCGGTTTCATGCGTTCTCAACCCAGAGACTCAATGGTTGGCCAAATTCTCAATGCGGATTTTTTGGGCACGGATTTCAGCATTCACTCACGGTGCAGCGGTAATCGCAAATGCCAAGCCGTTGCCCGACGCAGTGTAGGCGAATCAACCTACCAAACCAATCCGCAGGTACATTTGTTCCAACTACTTCATTCCTTACAGTCCGCTTGTTCGCCCATTAACGGCCACTTAACCCAGTAATCAGCCTGATTTTTTTGAATTGATCACGCCATTGGTAAAAAATGAGGGTTGGGTAAAGCCAAAGCATGGTACCGCGAAATCGAGCTATGTTTCCTAAGTTGGGCCAAACCAAACACCACCGGCAATTTTCTGCCGACAAACTGGTTTTCGGTGCGGTTTTTTGCCTCTCCCAGTCGTTACTTAGCCTGTGCCATCCCCTCAAGGTTGACCGAAATGCCGGAGCTTTCACTGCAAGAAATGGTGTTTGTGCTGGGCGTCGTCGCGCTCACAATCACAGCCACAATCACCGATTTGTGGATGTGGAAAATCCCTAACTGGCTAACCCTTCCAGCCTTTGCTGCTGGTTGGATTTACCAGGGTAGCATGCGTGGGTGGGAAGGTCTCGGTGATGGGGGCCTCGGCTTCTTAGTCGGCTTCGGCACCTTCTTCGTGTTGTTTGCAATCGGCAGCGGTGGGGGTGGAGATACCAAACTCATGGGCGCATTGAGCGTCTGGCTTGGTTTTACGCTTACTCTGTACGTGATGGTGATAACAATCGCCTTGGTAATTGTCGGTAGCTTTGTCGTCTTCTTTTACAGCCTCGCCACACGCGGGATGAAGAAGACGATGGCTGATGCAAAATCGGGGCGTACAAGCACTAAAGCTTCTGGGCAGGTCGCCGGGGCAAAGCTCAGTCGCATTGGGGGATTGATGGCCTATGCCGCCCCAATGGCGATTGCCACTTGGCTGGTTCTGGTCCTGGATGCCTACGGAATTCGAAGTGGACAGCTAGGATCAAAAGCCTTCGCAAATGAAGTCGCCTCCCCTCAGGTAAGTCAGCATGCAAGTCCCTAGTCGAACGATTGTCAGGCCCACTTCAAGATCAGCATTCCTCAGCATGGAACTGGCGTTAACACTCCCCATCCTGGGGCTTCTGTTATTGGCCATCCTCCAATTCTCATTGCTCTTCTACGCAAGGGGAAATGTCGTAGAAGCTAGCCGAGCTGGCGCAAGGCTCGCGTCTACTCCCGGTTCAACCCCAACCGACATCGAAGCCGAAGTACGTCGAGTCCTCGATCCTCGCCTGCATCAAGGCCTGGCCGTCCAAAGCGAACTCGGATCGCAAACTGGCGATCTCGTCGCTGTGGCAGTTCAGGTCCCTTTTTCGAGTGCAACCCCGAGCCTCTTGTGGGTTATCGGAATCACCCTCGACGGCCAGAACCTGTATGCCGAAACCAGGATGGCTCGCGAATAGAAACCATAGCACCACCGCAAATGAGACCACCAATTGCCTCTTGTTTGTGGTCATAATCGAAAACCCCGATCACTCGCTGCCTCTGAACGCCAACCGGCGAGTTCTGCGAGTTGACCGGTGGTTCCGGTCGCACGCCAGCTCTCAGGAAAGTTCAGAAACCGTTCTCAAGAAACCGAATTACCAGAGAGAGGACCGAGTCACTTTGGGCCACCGGCAGTGATTACGGAAACAACAAACGATCGACGTCAACCAACGCCGGCACTTTCAAAGAAGTGGACTTAATCGGCTCACCGAACAAGCAAATAGATCCTTCATCTAAATAGCTGAATTGCTGACGTCCAGAACCAACCTGACGGCAGCAAACATGAATTCGAACGGAATCGCCAGGTTTACCAGGGAGTATCAGTCGCCCAGTCTTAGCTGACCAGTTTCCAACAAAGCTGGCGGTTCCGCAGGAGAGTCATCGCGTGAAACGTTTAACCCCCGCCTTTCTGACAATGATCATGTTTGGCGTGGTCGGCCTCTTGGTGCTGGCCTATGTCACCAACAAGCTGCTCGCCGCTCCTGAAAAGAAGGCCGTTGCAACCACCCGTAACGTACCAATGGCTGTCGGCGATATCGAACCCGGCACCCTCATCACGGCGAATCACCTCGGCCAGGGACCTCACCCTCTCGACAAGCTCGATCGCGATATGCTGCTGGCAGATCGCGTGATTGTCGGCCGCTACGCTAAAGTCAAAATTAAAGCCGCTCAGCCTATTCGTGCTAGCGCCCTTTACCAGCCAAACGAGCTTCCACCACTGGAAGTCACCGCCGGTATGAGAGCCGTCACCGTCGAAGTGGGGGACTCAACCGGTATGGTCGATGGCCTCATCAAGCCAACCAATTATGTTGACGTACTTTTCACGGTCGGTGGCAATGCTGGCGGTGGTGGTGGCGACGAGGACCGGTTGCAAGGGGGGACAACCCTCCGTTTGTTTGAAGGTGTCAGGGTCCTTGCCATCAATCGCAGCCAGACTCAGTCTCGCATCGAAACTCGCGGCAACAATCGAGTCACTCTCGAACTGACTGAACCTCAGGCCAACATCATTACCCTCGCCGCTCAGCGTGGCAGCCTGACTCTCACTTACAACCCTGCCGGTGCCGGTAACGGTGGCCTAAGCCTCAATGATCAGGAACGAGTCACCCTCAACGAAATCCTCGGCCTGAAGGCAATTCCCAAAGAGCCAGAACCATTTGTCTCCGAAATCTACAAAGGTTCCGGCCGAAACCTCAACTACTTCAACGATAAGGGTCGGAAGCTTGAGAATTATCAGCTCCCCAACCCAAACTCTCGGCCTCAATACCGCGTTCCTGGAGGTAGCCTCGACCGTGGGGCCTTGACCCCAGGGGCCGCTCCAGTTCCTTCGACACCAATTGGCGACGTGTCGCCAACCGCCGCTCGCCCAACATTGGGCATCAACTAATGCTCGGTCAAAGTGAAATCTTTGTGTACCACTAGCTTTGCCAGTGCGCTGCAAACTGAGAGTTCCTGCAACGATGCGGTAGTAAAGCCCACAGCACCCCACCCAAGTTCTTAAGGCCTGACGAACCACTAGTCACCAAGTCATTGAGCGACTGACGTTTTCCGTCAGTCGTTCGGCGCAGATCAACGAGATGTTGTGGCACGGAGGATGTCCTCTTGCAACGATGACGCATCGGAAACAGGCCTCTTTTACGTTGAACTCGCGTAGCGACACCCAGTAACCCATGAAACCAGCCAATCGCCACCACTATTCGCTTCGGCGGGGGATTACGACTCCGGCAGTGGCGGGAGCCATTGTGGTTGTGATGGCTTGTTTGGCCCTCATCCTCGATCGGCTCTGGTTAGAAGCTGCTCGACTCGAACTCCAAACCGCTGCTGAAGCGGCTGCCCTTGCTGCCGCTCGGCAATTGGTTGGCGATCATTCACACCAATCGAGCACTGCGACTTCATCTTCATCTTCTTCATTCGATCAAACCAGCGACGATAGCGATGAACGCCCCGGTCCGGTCATCGTACGTGCCATTCAGGCAGCCGAATTCGTTGCCGCTCACAACCGTGTGGCTGGTGATCCCGTCGTCCTGATGACCGGGCGACAATCTGATGTCCTCTTTGGCCACCTGGTTCGCTCAGCCAAAACAGCAAAAGTGAGATTCGTTGAATCGCTTCAGAACCCATCAACCGTCCTCGTAACCGCACAGCGGACCCACGTCCGCAACAATCCTGTTGGCCTGTTCGTCGCAGGACTGACCGGGCTCCCCTGGGGAGACGTTCGGTCAACCGGCGAGGCAACTCTCTCGCAAAACGTC
>JAIXVG010000071.1 GCA_027483145.1 Planctomyces sp. | reverse complement strand
TTTATGTCGAGGCGGAGGTATCCATCCGATTGACTTGTCCTGTGGCAAGTATGCCCCTCGGAAGCCTCCCCAAGCAACCGATAACTCCGGCGAAGCGTATTAGCGATGATAACGCTCGCGACTATCCTGAGAAGGCAGGCGGGAGCCTGCCCTGCTTACTCTCGAACGGTGAAAACCACCTGCTGGCAGAATATACTCGCGCAGTTCGTTTAAGGGCGAAAGGTGTTCTAGGAAGACCTTTATTCGCCCAAACATACCATGCCCACGAACAAGCAGTGTGTAAGTGCCGCACTCCGGTCGGTGACAGTGAAACGCTCTGCACCCCGCAGGTTTTTCAGCAAAAGGAGCCTTACGATGAGCACGACAGAAGAACGCATCAGTGAATCGATCGCGGAAAACCTCGTTGGCGCTGCCGAAGAAGGTGCAGCGCTTATTGGCGTTTCAATGACGGACACTGCTTCCTCGATCGTCGAGGCGATCAACCAATTTCTTGAACCACCTAAGAAAACAGGCTGGTTCAGTAAAGCGAAAGTCGATCCACAGATCGACAATTGGTCAGATAGGGCACTGCCAATTGGTAGCTTGTGGGGTGAAACAATGGTGCGCCACTTCGGCTGGCATTGGGCAAGCCTCATTCAACACGACCATGATGATTATAAAGTCATCGCAGTGGTCAACGATGATCGTTCATTAGCCGTGTTTCCATTTCACTACTGTTTTGGCTGCCTGGAAAACCACGTATATCCGACTGTTTTGCTGGCGTTTAACATGCTCGAAGCCGGCACGATACCTTCGCAACCCGCAAACGGCTTCGTCAATCTGATGGATGGTGTCCGGCACATTGTTTCTCCTGTGTAGCTGCCAGGAATGATGTCTTGCTTGATTTCCATTTTGGCCGATGCTCAGGACCACCTCATGTCAGGAATCTTCTTTCAGTCAAATAGGGTACGTCTTGACGCACCGTTCAGTTGCTTTAATTGGCATAGATAAAGACGTGGTGTGCAGTAGGGCCTGTCGTACCGGCGGAAGGACAGGAGTTTCTATCCTCGATTTGGGATAATGCGGGAGATATTCGTGGCCTGTAGTGGGTCAAAAATGCTGGCTTTAACGCAAGCACAAGAGGCGGTTGACGCGGGCCTGTCTCAGCAGAAGAGCAAGACTTGGCAGACCAGCCAAGAGGGTGCGTCTTGACGCACCCTAAGTGACTAACTGTGCAATGAATTCGACCTAATCTTCTTCGCGTTGCAACCAATAATAACAAGCAAATGCGCACCCAAGTTGAAAAACTGCTGCTACGACACGGCGAACCGAGAATCCAAAAAAACACTGTCCGACAAAACTGGCAATTGCCATCAACCCGGTCAAAAACATTAAGGCATAGCCCGATGCACGAGACTGAAGCCAAATACCAATCGACAGAAAGGAGTGAATCAACAGAATCCAGTAGTATGCTGGAAAGTCATTCTTGATGGTTCGAAGCCATACAAGAGCAATCCCCAGAAACATCCACCAAGCCGTGTAGAAAGCTAAATCGTTGCCCGGGTAGCTAATCTTCATCGTTGCCGAACGCCTTTTCCTTTAAGCTGATCGGACGACCATCTGATGCGGCGACATCGTCCGGTCGAAATTAGGATTCCGAGCAAGCACGACCGGATTCTCGGATAGGTCCTTAATCAAGAAACCTCTCCCTCTGACCCGCCGCTAAGAGCGTATCAGATTCGCGGCAGTTGAGCAGGGCCGGTAACCGTCTGCCTTCCTGAGATGATAGCAGCCAGCGTGCGTGACAATCATCGTGCCCATATGCCCGACGGAAGGTTTTTCCTCACCGTTGTGGCTGACCGTCCTCGCAGCCCATTTCATGTTCAGGCGGAGTTATCTATCCGGTTGATTGGGCATACAGCAATTATGCCCCACCGAAGCTTTCTCCAGCACCCGACAGCGATCGCGAACCGGACCAGCAACTAGCTCGCTCGCGAATATCCGGGTAAGGCAGGCGGGGCCTGCCCTGCCTACCATTTACTTTCATCCCTGCGGCCAATTGCGAGAGGGGGGAGTCGAACCCCCACACCTTGCGGTACAAGATCCTAAGTCTTGCGCGTCTGCCAGTTTCGCCACTCTCGCTGAAAAAACCACCATCAACCATCCGTGCCAGAAACCCGTTGCGGTGATCGGCCAGTGAAGTTTATCGACTAGCAGAATCCCCTGCAAACAGTCAAAAACGACCAGGACTTTCGACACACCCGCCTCCAGCAGGTTCACGAAATCCTCCTCATGACGCCCGTTTTCTCCGTTTCCCCGGCCGCTTTAACCGCCCCCGTCTGGTAGCACTTTTCCCGTCCTGCATGTATGGTCCACTGATCGGCCCGGCGGGCAAATGCGTTAGCTGACTCCTGCGCGCCAACTCGCAAAATCTCGATTGATCGCCAATGTCGAACCTGGAATAGCCAATCTCGTGATGCCCCTCCTGCGACTTTTGCGACTCCCTGCGGTCTTTACCGCCTGGGCCGATCCATTTTTGGGGTACGCCCTGACCCACAATTCTCTCGTCGACTGGGGACCCCTATTGCTGTTGGTCATATCAACTAGCTGCCTCTACCTGGGAGGAATGGTCCTCAACGACGTTTGCGATTACGAACTCGATAAACAAGAACGAAGCGAACGTCCTCTCCCTCTGGGCCAAATCAGCATGAAGATTGCCACCACCTTAGCAGCAGGCCTCTTGTTTGCCGGGATTGCCTTTGCTGCTGCAGTTGGCACAACTAGCTTGTTGGTGGCCGTTCCATTGGTCGTCGCCATCGTCCTGTATGACCGCTGGCTGAAGCGAACGCCCTTTGGCCCACTCGGTATGGGTGCCTGTCGCAGCTTGAATGTGCTTCTGGGTGCCAGTCATGGAACAGCAATCCCGTGGCCCGACGAGCCCCTCATCCTGGGCATTGCAGCCCTGATGGGTCTCTACATCGTCGGCGTCACCTGGTTCGCCCGCACGGAAGCCCAAATCAGTTCGCGCTGGCAACTCTCCGGGGCAGCCCTCACCATCGTGGCGTCTATCATCGGGTTAGCCGGACTGCTCCTCAGCCAGAGCAGCTTCTCCCCCGCTATCAATACGGTCGCGATGCTGTTTGTTGTCCTGTTCACCGTTGCGAGGCGCCTGGTGGGTGGAATTTTCGATCCACAGCCAGCAACCGTTCAAGCAGCGATCCCCATGTTGCTATTCTCGTATGTCATGCTGGCTGCGACCACTGTTTTCTGGAGCACGAATACTCCTGAGTATGGCCTCGCCACAGCAGCCCTCATTGTTCCCAGCGCACTGCTGGCCCGCGTCATCAAGATGACCTGACTTCGCTTCTGTTTGACCATTTAACCTTTAGCTCATTCATTCCAACGAACCATGCTTGCTGCTTATATCACCACAACCGGCCCTGCGACCAATCTCGTTATTGGCGAAATGGCCACACCGACTGTCGGTCCGCACGATGTTTTGGTTCGCGTCACCTGTGCCGCGATCAATCCCATTGATACCTATATTCGCAGCGGGGCGATGGCCCAGATGATTGGCAGCTTTCCTTACATTCCCGGCTGCGACTTAGCGGGCGAAGTCACCGCAGTCGGCAGCGATTGCAGCCAGTTCCAGATTGGCGATCGAGTTTGGGGAAGCAATCAGGGCTTGTTTGGTCGCCAAGGGACGCTTGCCCAACTGGCCAGCGTCAATGAAGGGTGGCTGTACCCAATCCCGGCTGGAGTTTCAGACGAAAACGCCTGTGCCGCTGCGCTTGTCGGAATCACGGCCCAACTTGGCCTGTTCAATCATGCCGATATCAAATCGGGAGACTATCTGTTTATTAACGGCGGTTCTGGAGGAGTTGGGCTTACCGCCATTCAACTCGCCAAGCATGCCAGGGCAATTGTCGTTGCAACAGCTGGAAGTGAAGCTAAACGTCAGCTTTGCCAACAGGCTGGAGCGGACCTGGTCCTCGACTACCG
>JAIXVG010000490.1 GCA_027483145.1 Planctomyces sp. | reverse complement strand
TCGTCGCACTGTCCCCAGCGCCGTCGTCCCAGCATTTCGACGGGTATATCGCGTCGTTGTCCACGGCTCATGCTGCTGAGCTGTCGCTTGGCCCGTTCAGGAAGTGAACGATCCAGGGAGATGTCGGCTGGTGGCGGAGCCTGACTGTCGCCATCACCGCCAGGTGCGGACTTCTGACCAGCAGCGGTCCGACTGAGCTTGTTCGTAACTGCGGCTGAGCGGGTTTCGTTGGGTTGAGGCCCCGGGGACATCGACTCGTCAATCGGAGGACTGCTTTCGCCAGCAGGCGCTGGAGGAATGTTTAGCAGATCGGTACTGGCGAGTCTTCCTTCCGGCTGATGGTTTGCGGGGCGTTTGCCAGCGGGTTTAATCCCGTTTGGACTAAACCGATCTGAGCCGATGTCCTCGCCTGCCAGGGCCGAATCTTGGGTTGAGTCTGTCTTCCCACTTGCATCGGACGATGGGGGAGCAAAGCCTCCGGGTGGTTGCGGAAGTTGCTCGCGTGGACGGGCTTTGTCGGACGTGGCACTAGCTGAACCACCTTTGCCCGGCTTGCCGCCGCGGTTTTGCTGTCCTTGAAACCGATCGATATTCTCCCAACTGCGGCCATTACCCCCAGCCGACGGGAGTAGTTCGCCCTGCTCGTCGACACCGAGATCGGCGACATTGAAGCCGCGCGACGTTCCTCCACCACCAGTTTTATGGGTGATTTCAGCTTCAGCGGGACCCGATCGGATTGCAGCCTGTAGCTGTTGGCGCTCCCGAAGGACCTGCCGCAAGGCGTCTTCCAAGGCCTCCTTGGCAGCTGGGTCGAGTTCTGGCAACTGCAGTTCGGTGTTTTCTTCGATTAACTCGTAGCCGAACGCGCGGCCCAGTGGAGTCAGCATTTTCATGGCGACGTAATAGCCGACCGTTCCACTGGGTCTGACGAGGAGCAGGATGTAAGGTTGAGGTTCTTCACCGGGACGGGGCTGCAACTGATTGCGGCGAGTCCAATAGTTGACGAGCGCTCTTGACCCCGCCAGTAGCGGATTAAATCGCTCGGTGAAGCCATCCAGGTCTTCCGCCGTCAGAGTAATGTCCTCGGGGAGGAATCTTAATCCTCGATCGGTGCATTCAATCAAGATGGGACGACGAGTTGTTCCGGTTTGGGTATCAAACGGAACCACCATGTATTTGCTTTGCCCGGTTTTGTTTTTTTCCGGATTGGCTAACTGATCTTTGAGCGCAGCCAGTTGTTTCTCCAGCAACTCTCGCTCGGCTGGCAACTTGTTCTGGCTTTCTAATGAAGACTGTTGGGACTTCAGTTGGGCAAGTTGACCAGCGACCGAGCGGGCCGCTTCTTCCAGTTGCTGCAGTACTTCAGACGCCAGGTTGGCCGAAGTTTCCTGCTTTTGGACTGCCTGAAGTTGATGCTCGAATGCGGCCCGCGCTTCGCGTAAGCGGGTCGACCATTCGATTTGCTGTTGGCGGTTCAGCCGTTCCTGCCGAGCCGCGTTTTCCTCGGCGGCCAACCAGGCTGGGTCGGGGCCTGCGGGAACCGGCTCGGGAATTGCAATCTGCTTGGTTACAGGTGCCAACGGGGCCGATTCAAGGGGAATTGGCGACTCTTCGATCGGCAGCGTTGCAGGAGACGGGATACTCAATAGCGTTGAATCGGCAGGTACGCCGGACGTGACGCGGGCCAGGACCTCTTCCCGAATGTTGCGAGTGGTAACCAGAAGCAAAAAGATCAGCGCGCCCATCGCGCAAATCAGCACCGCGAGAAACGGGAACAATGTCACCGGGCTGCTATTGCCAGTTTGTTTGCGTGACATTGGGGACGACTACCTGAACGACTTCTTGAATTGAGGATGGCACTTTGGGACGCAGAGGCCGACTTCCTGCGCGAGCTCCTTTGCGGGCCACGCCCCCACGCCACGTAGGACTAGGCCGCTCGCGACATCGTTCGGCTGGTCAGGACGTGAACTGCGGCATTGAGGCCCAACAGGGTTTGTTCGAGAGATTCGGCTGCCCGTGCCGCTTCCAGACTTCCGGCCAAGCGTCCTTCCATTGAAACGAGGGTGTCTCCCTGCTCAGCCAGCCGCAGCAGTTGAGTGGTGTGTTCTCGTAGCTGGGTTGCCTGTTGCGAGACGGCTGAAGTAGTCTCGGCCAACTGGCTTTGCCAGTGGACGGTTGATTCAGAAATCGCCGTCACCAAGGCCTGCAGCCGCTCGTTCTGCTGTGCCTGGGCTTGCTGCAATTGCTCGGCCTGTTTCTGCTGCTGCTCCTTGAGTGCCCATTGGCTCTCTGCGAGTTGCTCAACGAGATCGGCTGAAACTCGCTGGTACGTTGTGGTGAACTCTGTCCGTAACTCAGCCAGTTGTTCGGAATGGTTGAGGAGCGACTGAGAAATCCCCAATTGCAGCGCGGCCGACAAGGCTTGCTGCTGGCTCGACATCGATTCGGTCCAGCGGGCACGCAACTCTTCCAGCGAGCTCTGCCAAAGCTGCGTCTGCCACGAGATGAGGCCTTCTGACTTACTCAATAGCTGGTCTGCAGCCTGCTGCTCGGCTTCAAGCCAAGGGTGGCGAATCTCTTCATTCTCGGCGAAACAAGCGACTAACCGCTTCACACCGTAGTCTTCAACTCGATCGAGCACCTCCCCTTGCGCCCGCTCCACCACGAACGTGAGAAAGACCAGAATCATCGAAAGAGCGAGCGAGAGCGCCGTCGTATCGAAGGCCACAGCCAGTCCCGCAGTCACTTCATTCAGCGACGATTCAAGCTGCTCGGGGGTCACATTGGCGATGGCCATGGTGATCCCGATCACAGTTCCCAAGAAACCCAGAATGGGGATCGCCCAGGTGATAGTCCGAACCAGGGCATAGTCAGAATGGAGACGCCCACTAGCCACGTCGGCCATGTAAGACAATTGAGACTCGACTCCCGAGGCCGACCGCCGCGCGCGAACATAATTGCACAAATCAAGAATTCGCCGCACAACTTGCGATCGAGCATGCCGCTTCGCGGTCAAGCGTAACTGGGCCTCGATTTTACTAACCATGTCGATGGCTGATGCGCCCGGAGCCTGCTCGATCCCATCAAGCAAATCCTCTGACAGGGCCGACCGGTCACTCGGGATTGCAAGGGCTTTAAAGCCAACCGTGCAAATGCCAACGCAAAATAGCCACATTGTGGCGTATTCGATCCAGTGCGATTCGAAGTACCGATAGCGAAAGGTGGGATCAAGCGGCAGTGATGGCAGTGCCAGATAGAAGGCCACCGCTCCTGCGGTTCCCCAACCCCAGCCCGACATGGCCCAGTTCATCCGGCCTTTCGACAACGATGAGGACTCGGTTTGCCAGGTTTGCGATGGGTTCGACATCTGAAGTTAACCTTCCGGACGAATCTGGCAGGAGGTGGAGTTGGTCAGGCGGTTTTCAGTCTGGCCCGTTCCCTGCATCTACAAAGTCTGATAGAAGGGCTAACCGGCAGGCCACCCTTTCTGTTTCTCAAATCGGCAGAGTGGCCCTGCGAGTTGAAACCTGCCTTGTCGGAAGGGCTTATCCATCCAGAAATCTTTGCCAATCAGGTTTCTTTGGTGCCGGTAATCGGCAAGTATGGCCGATTGGCGATAGAGAAGTTCAACTCGCCGGGGTGACAGCCAATCGCAGACTTGGGCCAACGGGCCAATCCATCTGTTCTGATATCCAGTTGGTCCGCGATTTGCAGGACGGGGAGGAGTTCGGCTATGCTTCCTGTGGTGGAAAGAAGGCAAAGCTGGCTTTGTACATCGTGCCAGAGCTGGTGTCGGACGGGCTTTGGCGATTGGCGCTAGTCAAACATCCATAGGTGATGTCGGCCGGACAATTGCACTTTCCAGTGGCCAAGGTAATGAGGCCACGTGAACTCTGTATGCTGCATAGTGGAATGGATCCTTGGCAAAAAAATTGGGTGTATCCCCTACTGCGAGTCAATCTTCCTGGTCGTCTGGTTCAGCCGCAGACGTTCTTGCGCGAGAAGTGTTGGGCTATCTCAATTTTTCCAACGGGCGGCCTGACCCAAAGTTCCAGGGCCAGCTCAATCAACTTGCGACGTTATGCCAGGACAAAAGCTGGGCGTTTTTGGCAAGCCAGCTTTCGCAGACGTTAACCGTCATGCAGCGAGACGTCCCCGCGTTCAGCGATGTCACCCAGGCCCGCGCGGTCCTCGATTTGGTCTTTAGCAAGCTGGCGGGGGCATATCGCGCACATCATCAAGACTTGCTGTTCCATGTGAATCAATCAGACCTGGAACAACCGTTTCTGCTGGCCCGGTTTTGCGAAGCGATTCTCAGTCAAGGGTCTCCCTGGGACGAGTCCGAACGAATCGTGCAGGGTGCCCTCGATACGCTGAATGACTATGTCGGGTACCGACCTGTCGCTGTCCTAGAGAATGGCCGGCGAAGCGAGGTTTACCCGCACGAGCGTCTGCGCCCTGTTCCTATTTACATCAAGGGGGCAGGTGTCGCGACGGGGCGATATCAAGCGGTTATCGAGAAGATGCTTGAGCTGATGCAAACGGTTCCTCCCGAGATGCGGCATAATGCCCATTTTGACCTGGAACTACTGGATGAGTTGGCAATCGATCTGCGTGCGCACGATCATCTCCACCCCGTCAACAAGCGAACGAACTACTTGTTTGGCGAATGGGACCCGCATCACTTGGATGTGAGTGGGCGATATCGCCGATTCATTTTGCGGCGCATCATTCTTGATGCGTTGATTGAATGGGTCGAGAGCCAAAAGCGGGTAAGCCAGGCCGAGATCTTGTTTGATGCCGGTGCGGTGTTGTGCGGCACCATTTTGATGGCGAGCGCAATCAGCGGCTCAAGTCCGGAAACACACGATTCGAGCGTGACGTTGACGTCGCTGCTGCCCAAAGTGGCACGCCAGCGCGACGAGTTCTATTTTCAACTAATGGAAAGCACAACTGGTCCCAGACGGAAGCGATTGGAAAAGCATGCCCAGCAAACCCGACAGCCGTTTGGGCATGTGCGGCAGTCGCTGAATATGTTTCTGGCCCAGTATGGGACACAGCAGGTCCAGCGGCGGCATTTGTCGTTCTTGTTTGCTCGTATGGGATGTCCCGAAGAGAGCTTGCGTCAGGCGCTAATGATTCCGGCTGTGGCTGCTCGCTTTGAAGCCGAGATTCAAGGGAAGTTCACCCATGTCAGGCAGCTGCTTGAAGCGGGGAAACTTCCGGAAACGGTTGGGCTGCTCGATGAAATTCAGGCCCTGCTCAAGCGGGGAATCGAATGTGGCGCTATTTGCGACCCGTGGAGTATTCTGGGCTTTCAGGGGCAGTATCCGCTGTTTTCATCACGCGAGGACAGCGTCCCCGATCAACGGGCCGAAATCCTCTATAACCTGATTGAGATGATTCTGTTTGCCTATTCGGCTTCATTGCAGGAAGCCAGCGCTCGTAACAATGACGCTGCTGCCAAAGAGTTATCGGCTCGCTTTGAAAGCTTTGCCGAGTGGTGGGATAAGTTTGGCACAACGGCTGTTGGTGACTTTCCCCAAATCAAAGGGATAGAGTCATACGAGTCGGCCCGGCATGTTGCTAAAGCATTGGCAGACTGGTCGGCAGCGGGTGAGGCAGCGGGTGATATCACGTTTTGGCGCAACAACTCGGAAGGGTTCCGGTCTGTTAAAGCCTATGCTCAAGTTGTTGAGGCCCTGTTGGACCGAAAAGACTCGGTTGCCTCGATGGGTCTCTTGATGCAATGGCTCTCACAAGCTGATGAAGTGGGGCTGGAAGCAGGTCCCCACTCATTCTTTGCCCTGATTGTTGCTTGGTTTGATGTGGCGTTGGAAACAACGGATGTTAAGGCCCGGTGGACGTTGATCCGACGGATGTTTGACTATTTAGAGGCCAACGCGGGTGGGCTGTGGAATGTCCCGGCGATTGAAGGTGATCTAGCTGCTCTTGCGTCGCGCAGTGATGAAGACAACGCCGAAGTCGATGAGCTGTTGTTCGGTGGATCGTCCGACATGGACGACGATGACGACGACGACGCAGTGTTTGGTGCCGCCTACGATGGCGTGCAGTTTCGTGACAGCGCCGATGATGGCGAGCTGGGCGAAACATTGGGTGGACGCGGGCCAGGCGAGCCAACCGAATTCGAGGTTCTCGAAAACCATGTCGAACATCAGGTCAAGTTCTTGCGAGTGCTGGCCCAACTTTGGCAGATGGCAGCCACTGAGTATGGCCTGGAACTTTCGCGGCTGGCCGAGGCGAATTCGCACGAAACATTAATCGATTCGGAATACCTTGAAGGCTGGCTGACGCGTGCCCAGCAGTTGCAAGCCGACTTTCTATCGCTGATCGCCCTGATTTGGGAGCAGCCCATCGCTGATTCCAGTGGCGATCAAGATTCGAATATCGAATACGACGTTCAACTTCAGACAAAGTTCTATTTGCTGCAAAACATCGTGGCGACCCATAGCAGTTGCCAGTCAGCTGAGTGGTGCATTGCTAGCGCCCTGTCTGAAGAGGTTTGCGAAAAACGAGTTGGCGAAGAGCATCGGCTGATTGTGGCAGTCTATCGCGGAATCACGCGCCGTGATGTCGCACTGGTTCGTAAACTTCTCCCACAACTCCAGCGCTTCCTGCAGCGCAAGCCCCTCCTTTACATTCCCCTCGACCACAATGGTGATCCTAAGCAGGTGATTGCCGCCCGAAGTATGCAGGCGGTCATGCGGTTTTTACTGGCCCACTTGCCCCGCCTGGGGCTGATTCGCGAAACGTGGCATTTGCTGCGGACTGCTCATCAAATGGAGCGATCGTCCCGACCTGATGGGATGGCCGTCACCGAGTTTGATCGCTTGTTTAAGGTGGCCCTCCGAAACTCACTCGAAAGCGTGGTCGATACCTCGGCCAAGTGGAAATCAGGGAAGTTTTCGGACGAAGAGTTGATTGAAGTGGTTGGCTCGATTGTCGAGTTTTATCTCGATCAATGGTTGCACCACAGCTCAACAATGCGGCTATCGAGTGTCGAGGCACTCAAGAACGAGGACGAATGGGATGAGGTCGTCCACTTCATTGAATCTTACGGCGAAGAACTGTTGCATGCCCGGTCGTTAACGTTAGGCCACGTGCGGGCGATTCTCCATCAGGGGGTTGATCAATACCTTGACTATCTCGAAGAAAACGAAGACCCGCTCGAACCATCGACCCTGCTGGAAGACCTGCGCAACGGTGGGATTTCTCGCGAAGAAGTGATCTTCCCGCTCGAATTGATTTACCAGATTGTGGTCGATCGGTTCGATCGCTTTATCGAATACAACTCGACAACCACGCAGTCCGACTACGGGCAGCAGTTCCACGCGTTCCTCGATTTTTTAAGACTGGAAATCGGCTATGACCGGGACGCCTGGA
>JAIXVG010000189.1 GCA_027483145.1 Planctomyces sp. | reverse complement strand
GGGGCGGTTCATCCCCGCGTTTACGGATCGGCGGCTCGGGTTGCGGGCCGGTGTGTTCGAGAGTGGAAGCTGTTCTCGCTTGAAGCTGCGATCAAGAAGATGACCTCATTCCCGGCCGAGCGGTTTGGAATTGCCCGCCGGGGAGTGGTGCAAGCGGGCTATTTTGCCGACATTGTGGTGTTTGATGCCGATACGATTGACGACAAGGCGACCTATCACGAACCCCATCAGCCGTCGGTGGGTGTTGAGCATCTGCTGGTTAACGGAACGCCAGTGATTGCGAAGGGGCAACCAGTCGAGTTACCTGGGGAGCCTTATCCAGGGCGTTTCCTGCGGTTTAAGCAGGCGTAACTGCGAGCCTTTGAACGATCTGCCATAATCAAGCGGTACAGGCAGATCGGGTAATCACAATTCATTGAGATGGCGGATTATTGACTAAGGCTTGCTGGTAGTTGCCTGTTATTGATGCGACTGCTTTTCTAGCACTTCGCGGAGTGGAACCAGCATATCGGTTACTCGCTGCCAGCGATTATCTGGGTAAAGGGAGAGGCCTTTCATAATCGTTTCGGCAACGGTTTCGTCGATTCCCTTGCAGAGGATGCGAATATCCTGCGGGGGGGCGTTGATGTGCTGCAGAATTGTTTCCAGGGTAGCGGCCGCATCCCACGGAAGGCGACCCGAATACATTTCGAATAGCGTGACTGCATACGAGAAGACATCAATTCGCTGGTCGGTCCGTTGCCGTTTAATGAGTTCAGGGGCCATGTAGTTCGCTGTGCCGGTACGGTTGCCGGGCGCCTGGAACGGCGGAGTGTTGGGGACCACCAGGCCAAAATCAATCAGCTTGATATGCCCTTCCGTATCGATTAGTACGTTTCGTGGGCAGATATCGCGATGAATCCAGTTCTTGCGGTGGAAGTACTCGATCGCTTCGCCCAGCTCAATCGCCAGCCGAAGCCGGTTTTTGACCAGGACCTCGTGCTGCATTTCGATGAAGAAGCTTAGGCTGCTCCCTTCCACGAACTCCATAACGAGAAATTGTTCGTTGTTGGTTGTCAGCCCATGTTCCAGGGTTTTGACGATGTTGGGGTGACGTAACCCCATCGCAATCTCCCCTTCGCTGGGCTTAACGAGCTTGCCAAAGCGGGCTTCGAGCCGTTTGGTTTTCTCGATGTCGAGCAGCTTAAGAGCCACGATTCTGCCCGAAGCGAAGTCGCGAGCACGCCAGACCTTGGACATGCTTCCCTGGCCAACCCGGCCGATTAGTTCAAACCGCTTGGCAACGTCAATTTTGGGAACACGAGGCTTGAGCTGAAACAGTTTCTTGAGGAAGTCCATGATGTTCCCGGTTGGTCGGACTGAATGCTCAGCGAAACTTTCACTCGTACTTTAGTTTGGCCCAATTAGTGCGGCTGCTCACGAGCAACTTGAATTCGTCATCAGGTCGGCGGCTGGGGTGATCCTCTGGCACGCGAACGAGTGCCAGCAGACGGTAACGTGGACTATCGGTGAAATTGCGTCCCTCGCGGCTTACTTTCCGCAGTAGTCGATCAGCTTCGAAATCTCGGCCCGCAATTCAGGGCGTTTCACGATCCGATCAACAAAGCCATGCTTCAGAAGGAATTCGCTGGTTTGAAAGTCGTCAGGGAGCTCAATCTTGACCGTGGCTTTGACCACGCGCGGGCCGGCAAAACCAATCAGCGCGTGTGGTTCGGCAATAATGATGTCACCCAGCGAAGCAAAGCTTGCTGCTACCCCACCCATGGTCGGATTGGTCAGAACGGAAATGAACAGGCCACCTGCTTTGTGGTAACGGGCCAATGCAGCTGAAACTTTTCCCATTTGCATCAGGGACAAAATCCCTTCGTGCATCCGAGCGCCACCCCCGGAGCCACTAACAATGACGAGTGGCAACTGCAGCTCGGTCGCCTTTTCGATCGCGCGGGTCAGTTTCTCGCCAACGACCGACCCCATGCTCCCCATAATGAAGGCCGAATCGGTCAGCCCCAGTACCAGTGGCCGGCCGCGCATATAGCCGCGACCGACGATGCACGCTTCGTTCATCCCGGTTTTTCGTTGCTCAGCGACGAGCCGATCTTTGTAGGGCTTCGAATCAACGAATCCAAGTGGGTCGAGGGGCATCAAGTTGTCAAACCACTCTTCGAAACTGTCTTCATCCAAAAGCTGTTCAATCCGACCGTGGGCCGACACGTAGAAGTGATGTCCACACTCTGGACACAGCGAGTGATTTTTTTCGACCTGTTTCTTGAAGACCGTGGCCTTACAACTTTCGCAATGGATCCACAGTCCTTCTGGGACCCCCCGCTTAATGCGAGGACGATCGCCATCTGGCTCAAGTTGTTGCTCTGTATCGACTTGTGACATTTGACGCGCTGCCGTTGTGTTTTTCTGGCCCCGTACCGGCCCAAAGGAAGTGCGGGGAAAGTGAGTTTCCGCTTGCTTGGCCGCTTGTTGAAGGGGAGCACACCTTGCAGGTGCCGACCTTCAATGGCATTTTGTGCAAACGATTTTCACCGAGGACTGGCCAAATCGGAAGAAATCAGCAATTGCCGTATGGACCCGAGTTTAGCGGATGAGGCGGGCCAGAGGAACTGCTCCCTGATTGTCAGTCGGTCCTCCTATGCACAGGTCGGCGTGGGGCGATCGCGTTTCCCCCACGCATAGCTCGACCACCTTGATGGTTAGCTCCACATCCGCTCGCCATCGGGGTGACGATGGTCCGCGACCCAGGGGTCACCATGATCGTGATAGCCCATTTGCTCCCACAGGCCCCGCTTGTCATCTTTTAGGAACTTGAGGCCGCAACACCACTTGGCACTTTTCCAGGCATATAGCCGTGGGACAACTAACCGGACTGGACCGCCATGTTCATAGGTTAAGGGTGCTCCATCGTGCAGGTCGGCCAGCAGGACATCCTCTTGAACAAAGTCCTCAAGCGGCATGTTGGTTGACCAGCCGTCGTCGTTCCCCAGGGCCAACACGAACCGTACTTCGGGCTTAACTTTGACCAGGTCCATGATGGTTTGAACACTTACGCCTTCCCAGAGGTTTCCCAGTCGAGACCAGCGCGTGACGCAATGGAAATCGGCAAACACTTTGGTACGAGGGAGTGCTTGAAACTCGTTCCAATCTAGGGAAAGAGGATTCTCGACTAGCCCAGAAACAGTAAAGCGGTACTCAGCCGTTGTAACTTCGGGAATGCCACCGTATTGCAGGACAGGCCACTTGCGGGTGCGAGTTTGGCCTGGTGGAACTCTCTCGGAGCGAAGCGTATCGGGGCTGATGACGACATCTGAAGGTAGGCCGATTGGTAGTGGCAGTTCGGGGGACTGGTACTTGGCAGAGTCATCGGGAGAGGTCATCGAGGCCACCCTTGTGAGCAGATAGTTGAGACGAAACGCATCTCAAGATTCTACCCGGGTGGGGATGATTAGCCATCGATCGAGCGTGTACCAGTCGCAGGAAACGATCGTTCTGCAACGAAACCCCGAATTCGAAGAAAGCGGCCGCAGACGTAGTCGGCTCGCCCAAAGCCAAGACGAGCCACTTAGCGGGGCTGATCCTGGGGGAGTTCGACGTCAACAAACCGGGCGACTGGACGCGATAGATCGATCATCAATGGCTGCGGGCTGTCTGCGTAGCTTTGGTTCCCGGCTGAGTCGACCGCGACCACCCGGACGAAGACCTGCGCCGGGCTGCCCGGCTTCAGGGTCCAGACAAAGCTTCCCGTATCTGGACGCCAATCGGTTATCGGCTGCCAGGGACCATCGCGATTGGTTGCCGAGTAGAGGGCAATCGGTTTTTCACCCAGGTGCTGGTCGACGACTTTCCAGCGGATCAGGATTTGATTGATCGAAGCGCCGGTCCCTTGTTGGAGTGGAAGCATCTCTACTGTTGGAGCGGTTTGGTCGACGGCCACAGCGATTTCCGGGACGGTTCCAGGCCCAGGTGGCTCTGCGGCTAGTCCTGCTCCGCTGCGGACACGAATTGCAAACCCATAGTCGCCGTCAGTTGGGACGTGGACTTCAATGGGGCTTTGCATGTCGCTGTCGTCGCCGTACTTCCACCAGCGACGTCCACCATCCTGGGTGATGAACAACTCGACCTGACTGACTCCCGATGGACCAACATCATCAAGCTGGTAGGCCAGTTGGAAGCGGCGTGTACTGACAACCTTTGTTCGGCCACGTAGCCCGTTTCGTGGTTGGGCTGATTCCCCAAAATTCGGGACCGGCGAATTCCCGAAAGTCAATCCTGAGTTGGGCGCCGCTTCGAAAACCGGGAGAGGAATCGATGGGCTTTGGGCTTCTACTTTTGGCTCGGGGAGGGGAGCAAGGCCAGTACTAAATGCAGGTGTTCGCTCGGCAACTGGCGGCCGGGGCAGTGGGGCTGTTGCTTGCGGTGTCGGCTTAGCGGCCTCCGGAAAGTTTGGCTCGCGAGGGATGACCAAAGTTCCTACGCCGGGTCTTGCTGCTAGTGGTGGTGACAGGCTGGGGGTGAAGTCTTCCCCGGAGCCGTCAACGGGGTTAGGAACTGCAGCAGTACCGGGGGTGTTTGCAGGAAGCTCGATCTTTGGAGTGGCTGGAACTTCCAACTGGCGAGTAACCGGTGGTTGGCCTGGAAGGCCGATTTCGGCTTCGGCAACTTGCCGTGGAGTTTCGGCGATTGGGCCGTCCGGCTCGCCTGCCGCAGGAGCATTCGCCTTCTGGGGTTTGAGGCCTGGTGTCGCCCGAATTTGTGATTGGCCTCGGCCGCTGTTTCCAGCGAAATCGAGAATCGAGCCGCGCACCGCGACGACGCCCGGTTCGGTGACCGTCCAGGAGGTTTGCCCCTGTACCCGTGGAATAACACTTACGTTCTGCCAGCCCGCGATCCCAGGCTGCAGGTACTCCAGCTTTAATGTCGTTGTATCGATGTTGTCGTCGGTGACCTTCCAAGAAAGCTGCACTTTTTCCGCGGTTATCTGCTCGACTCGTAGTTCAAGTTCAGGCTCGTGGGTATCGACAATGACTTTGAGGCCCGGCTCGAACGTGTTGCCGGGAGGCTGCAACTGTCCGGCCCCGTCGACCGTTTTCACCGAGAACCAGTACTGACCATCTGCGGTGGCGTGATACTCAAATTTTGCCGCATCGGGGCTAACAGTGTCTGCTTTTTCCCAAGTAGCCCCTTGATCGGTAGATACGTACAGGTGCAGTTCTTTGGCGTTCATTCGCTGCAGAACGGCCCGGTCGAATCGAAACGGGATGCGAAAGTTCGTCTTGCTGGTGACGATTGGCTTGGCCGAGGTGACGGGAGGGGCAGCTGTTCCTGCCGCCAGTCCGCCGCAACAGACTCCTCCTACCAGCAAAGAGGCAACCAGCCACTGGCGGCGATACCGGGTAGAGAAGTTTGACTCGACCACGATTGGGCCTCTGTGTTGCTGGTTACACCGAATTCTGCCCGCAAACAATATCAGACAGTTTGAGCGGCAAATCCCCTATCTTCCGGATATCGGTTACGACCTGCGGCCCCCTGAACGAAATTCCCTGCATGTTCAGCAAGGGAGGAGGTCCATCATCCAGAATCGATGAATTGAGAAAAAAGCGAGAGAATTTCTAAAGTTTACCGGAGGCCAATTCGGGGTACGTCGCCCGCGAAAGCATCAAGGCCGTTGCTTTTTTCAGGCTGGGAAAGATCAACCTGGAGTGGCGGGGGCGCAACGCAATGCGGAAGCTCCGATCCGTAAGGTTTTCAACCCGGGGATTTTTGAACAGCGCCCCGCCACCTGTGCGTTTTGAACAAAGTGAAAGCCCCGGGAATGCCCGGGTAGCGATTGGCGAACGGCCTTGTTGGCGGCTAGACTCTGAGGCTCACGATCAGGGTCGTGCATGCACAATGAAAAACGGGCCAAACAACAGCGGCCAACACATTCCCGACAACACATTTGAGATGGGTGATCGATTTCCGATGAAAGCAATTGCTGTCCGTCCCGGCAAACCCAATAGCATTCACCTGACTGAGATGCCTCGGCCGGCCGTAACCGATATTCCCGACGGACGTGGAGTGCTGGTGCGGGTGCTGCAGATTGGTGTCGATGCCACCGATCGCGAGATCAATGACGCCATGTACGGCGCCGCTCCGCCGGGCTATGACTATCTGGTTCTAGGTCACGAGAGCTTCGGGATTGTTGAAGAAATTGGCCCGGCAGTGAAGAGCATTAAGCCTGGCGACCTGGTCTCTTGCACGGTCCGTCGGCCGGGGGGCTCAATTTATGACAAGATTGGTCGCAATGACATCACCAGTGATGAGGTCTACTACGAACGCGGGATAAACCTGCGTCACGGTTACTTGACCGAATTCTTTGTCGACGATGTTGAGTACATGGTGAAAGTACCCGAGAAGCTGCGGCATCTTGGCGTGTTGTCAGAGCCTGCCAGCGTTTGTGCCAAAGCCATCGAGCAGGCATATCTGGCCCAGCAGCGGTTACATGTTTGGCATCCAGAGCGGGCGTTTGTTCTGGGAGCAGGTCAAATTGGCCTGCTAACCACGATGATGCTGCGGCTGCGTGGACTGGAAGTTTACACACTGGCCCGATCGCCCGGCCCGAATCGCAAGACTGAAATCTGTGCGGCTTATGGCGCTCATTATGTCAGTACAGCCAAGACGTCGATGCAGGAATTGGCCAAGCAAGTTGGACGGCCGCAATTGATTGTCGATGCTACCGGCAGCAGCGAAATCGCGTTTCGCGCTATGGAAGTTCTCTCTCACAACGGCGCGTTGGTCTGGACCAGCATCACCGGTGGTAGTCATGAAGTGACGTTGCCGGGCGACAAAATCAATCTGGAATGGGTCCTTGGAAACAAACTGCTTGTGGCTTCCGTTAACGGGAACCGGCGACACTTTGAGCTGGGGATTCAGGCTTTGGCACACGGCGAATCGGCCTATCCTGGCGTGACCGAGCGAGTTTTGACCAACCCCGTGGAAGGCCTGGAGAATTACCAGGAAATGATGCGGCTATTGGTTGAGGACAAAGATGCCCTCAAGGTATTCGTGAATGTCTCGAAGTAGCTGAACGGGGATGGTAGCAATGCGACTGGCCCGTTAGCCAACTTGCAGGTGAATGCGGGTTGTTGGAAGGATATCTGCCAAGGCGGGGTGGCTGTCGTTTCAATCTGATTAGTTGTTTCAGTTCCTCAGTTGTCAGCGCGATGCATTCCCAGTTCCACGAAGTATCACAGACAATTGGTGCATTGTCGGCTGCAGTGCAGGACCTGTCGTTGACCTCGGAAGTGTTGGGTTTGTCACCGCTGGTTTCGCACCGCTGGTTTGCCGTTCTTGAGCAAAAGCTGAAGCCGCAACTGGGGGATGCCGCGTTTTTGGTCGTAGCGGTGGTGGGCGGGACAAACATTGGCAAAAGCTCGGTGTTCAATCACCTCGCCGGATTTATGGCCAGCCCCAGCACTCCGTTTGCGTCAGGGACGAAACATCCGACGTGCATTCTTCCGAATGGCTTTCGTGATCATCATGCGATGGAAGAGGTGTTTCCAAAGTTTTCAGTAAGGTTCGACGCAGCTCACGAGACCGCATTCGAACTGACAGACCAGCATCTGCTGCTGGCGCGCGAAGCTTCGGATTGTCCCGAGAATCTCGTTCTGCTCG
The DNA here is from genome assembly GCA_027483145.1 of Planctomyces sp. Lineage (GTDB taxonomy): Bacteria > Planctomycetota > Planctomycetia > Planctomycetales > Planctomycetaceae > JAIXVG01. The sequence goes on along the minus strand of JAIXVG010000189.1, from coordinate 4,435 downwards.
ATACGCCCGACATCGATAGTACGATGGAGGTCAACTGGGAACGAGCCGAGGCCGTCCGGCAGTCGGCCGATGTGCTGGTCGCCGTCATTACGCAGCAGAAGTACAACGATGCTGCGGTTAAGCAGTTCTTTCGCCGGGCTGCAAGTGATCGGCAGATTGTCTATATCGTGGTGAATCAGGTCTATTGGCCCGATGACCGCGCCTTTGTGGCCAAATGGGTGAAGACGTTTTGTGAGGAAACGGGTTGCCAACCAGCCGCCGTCTTCGCCGCCCCGCACGATCGCAAAGCGGCAGAGTCTTTGACTCTGCCTTTCTACGAAGAATCCTGGCCCCCGTTAGGCGAGGCTGCGGACGTTGCGGTGTCGTCGCCTCAGCCGATTAATCTGATGGCGATGTTATCGCGTTTGCAGTTTGGTCCGATCAAATTGCAAACATTGCGAGGTGCGCTGGAGCATGTTCTTGACGACGCGACGGGCATACCTGGCTATACCCGGGAAGTCAGGGATCGTTCGCGACAGTACAACGAAGCTTTTCGCGAGCTGACAGCCGCGAATCTGGTAGAGGCTGATCATTGGCCTGCTCCACCTTCGGGCCCAATGGTTGTCTTGCTGCGCGAGCGTTGGCACGAGTTGCGAACCGGGCCAACCAGATGGGTTAATGACGCCTATCGCCAGATGGGAGCCTGGGTCAGACAGCCGATGGGAGTTGCATGGAATTGGTTTGGTGGTTCGCCAGCCGTTGATCCCTGGGAGGCCTATCGCGAAGCGGAACGGACTGCGACGATTCGCCTGGTCAGTAGCTTATACAAGCGACTGCAGCAATTGGAACGACTAGGAAATCCCGTGCTGCGGCAACAACTGGCGGTAGCGCTGCAAGGGCAGTCGCAGGCAAGTTTACTGGCCCGAATAGAACAAGAAATCAATCAGGCCGACTATGGCCAGCTACTGGGGGCCATTGTTGAGCGGGCTGTTACACGAACCCAGGGAGAGTTCCCGGGCGTTCATCGAATTTTGACGATTCTAGATTCAGTTGCGGCGGCGGCTCGCCCTGCGGTGACAATTGCTTTGGGGTTTGCGGGTGGCTCACTGGTCCCTGTCGATCATCTGGCAACAGAGGTGGTGGCGACAACCGTGGGAGCGGCTGGTGGAGAAGTGCTGGCGGGTAATGCCTCAACCTGGTTCCGTTGGCTGCAGACGTTGTTTCAGGGAATTCGGCAAGAGTTTGTCGCCAGTCGCAGCGGTTGGTTGACCGACACGCTAGGTGAGGCGCTACTGTCGCCGCTGACTAACCAATTGCAAACGGCAGCTCAAGTCGGTGACTCGACTCAATTGCGTGAGGTCGAACGGTTGGTGTTGTTGGCCAGAAGGGTGATGGCCAAGCCATTCTCGAAAGTGGCGATCGAGCAAGTCGGGGAAACAATGACTGGAGAACGCTCATGAATCCAGCTCAGGAACTGGCCCATGCTGAATTGATCACCGACGTGGAAAGCTTGCTGGCTGGCTGTCATCGCTGGGCAAGTGCCGACAGTGATTGGCCTCCACTGGCCAAAGGAAAGCGGCTACTTGCTCAAATGCTCACCCAAGTGACGACGCTTCGCGCCCGTTGGGAGTCGCCCCTGGTGGTGGCCACCTTTGGCGGGACCGGCGTTGGGAAAAGCTCACTTGTGAATGCGCTATTGGGGGAAGAACTGGCTCTATCGGGCAAAGAACGTCCCACGACGCGGCAGCCGACACTTCTTGCGCATACCTCGACCGAACTGGAATCGACTGGATTTCCACTCGAATCGGTCCGGGTCGTTCGTTCGGCTGCCGATGTGCTACGTGACTTCGTGTTGCTCGACTGCCCCGATCCCGATAGCGACGATGGTGGCCGGAGCGATTCAAATCTCGAACGGCTGCGAACACTGCTGCCGTGGTGCGATGTGCTTCTGTACGTTTCGACTCAGCAGAAGTATCGCTCGGCGCGGGTAGTGAAGGAGATCGAAGGAATCCGGGCAGGTTGCCAGTTATTCTTCATTCAAACGCACGCCGATCGCGATAGTGATATTCGCGATGATTGGCGGTTGCAGTTACCGACCGAACTGCAATCCGAGCCGATGTTTTTGGTCGATACTCAGCAGGCTCTAGACGATAGTCGGCGTGGTTTTGCGGTTAAAGGGGAGTTTCGCCGCCTGAAGGAATTGCTTGAAGCGCGACTGGCGCACGGCCAGCGTTTACGAATTCGCAATTCGAACCTGCTCGACAAACTCGTGTCAGTCACCGGGCGATGCCATGAGTTGATTCTTGCAGGCAGCTCCGGGCTGGAGTTGCTCAAGGGACAGGTCGCTTCGCAACAGCAGGCTGCGCTCGACTTGGTCATCAAGCAGGCAACAAGTGAGCTAACTGGGCATCGGCGATTGTGGGAGCAGCGGTCGCTGGCAGCCACTCTCGACCGCTGGGGGTTAACGCCATTCTCAATCGCACTGCGGGCCTATTTCAGCCAAGCGACGTTGTTTGCATCGTGGGTACTGTGGCGGGCGAGAAACCCGGTTCAGTTGGCTGTCGCGGGGGCAGTGCAAGGGGCTAACTGGCTTGGTCAGCGTGCGCAATCGCGGCAAGAAGAAGACAGCATGGGTCGCATCGCGCTGCTTGCTCCTCCGCGTGCTGCGTGGGAACGTGATCGGCTGATCCTGAACAGCTTTCTGCGAGAAGCAGGCTTTCAGTTGGACCTTAACCAACTGAGTGAACGGTTTCGTGCAGAGACGGTTCCTGCCTTGGAACAAAACGTCTTGCAAGAGTTAGAGCAGTTAGTCGATCGCGCGATCGAACGGGTTGGCGAGCGGCAATCGGGTTTTGTTACTCGCTGGATGTACGAGATTCCATTAACTGCCTACTTGTTGTTTATTGGTTGGCGTGTTGGACAGAATTTCTTTGTAGATACGCTGATTTACGGTGAGCCATTTCTGTCGACCTCATTCTATATCCCAGCCGTTGGATTTCTGATTGCACTTGCGGTGCTACTAGTGGCCGCTTTTACCCGGCAGTTGCGACGTCGCATTTCGCACGAAGCTCTCGTTGTGGCATCTCAATTAGCACAAATGAAGGCCGTCACAGGCTGGTTTCCACAGATCGAAGCGATGTTGCAAAGTGTTGAAGAAGACATTGTTAGCCTCCAACAGCTTCGTCGACAAATTGAAGATGCACGCCATGCGCTTCGTCATGCGGTCAGCGATCAGCCTATGCGGGCGACTGTCGCACCGGAGCACGCGTGATGAGTGATGGCGCTCCGCCTGTTCAGGGACCTTCGCCAGCCAACCTGCCAGAAGTGCCCGCATCAGACACACTTCCCGCTCCGCGAGATCGTCAAGCCTGGGATCGCTGGCTGAATGGGTTGTTGCGTCGCGATGCTGTGGCGCTTTCGCGGCAACTCGATCGTGTTCGCCGCGCCACTCCTGCGCAGTGGCAGCCCAACGACGCTGACGAATTTCGAGCCAAGCTGAATGCGGCCAGAGCAGCCTATGCCCAGCGGTTGGCTCAAGTTCCCAAACCCAGATTTACGGCTGACTTACCCGTATTGGCGCGTCGGGCAGAGATCGCGTCGCTGATCGCCGAGCATCAAGTCGTCGTTATGTGCGGTGAGACGGGGTCAGGGAAGTCGACCCAGTTGCCGCAGATTTGCCTCGACCTCGGGCGCGGCGTGCATGGCCTGATTGGTCATACGCAGCCGCGACGAATCGCCGCCCGTTCTGTTGCAACCCGAGTGGCTGAAGAACTGAGCGTTACAACCGGTGCACAGGTTGGCTTTAAGGTTCGCTTTCAAGATGCAACCGGACCGAACACTTATATCAAGTTGATGACCGACGGAATTCTGCTGGCTGAGACGCAGCACGATCGGCTGCTATGGAAATACGATACTCTGATTATCGATGAAGCCCACGAGCGATCGCTGAACATCGACTTTCTGCTGGGCTACCTGCACCAGATTCTGCCAAAACGTCCAGACCTGCGGTTGATTATCACTTCAGCCACAATCGATGTAGAGCGTTTCAGTGAGCATTTTTCCACGGGGGGCAAGCCTGCTCCAATCATTGAAGTGCAAGGACGCACTTATCCCGTAGATGTTCGGTATCTACCGATTGCTGATGACGCGGCCGATGATCCTCAAGGCCAGTCGATGGCCATCGCCAATACGCTCGACCAATTGATGCGAGAAGGCTCGGGCGATGCGCTGGTGTTTCTGGCCACTGAGCGCGATATTCACGAAACAGCCAAATACCTCCGTGGTCGCTCGCTGGGGGCCGAAATCCTGCCCCTCTATGCTCGGCTTTCTGTGGCCGAACAGCAGCGAATCATGCGTCCCGGCTCGGCCCGCCGGATTGTTCTGTCGACAAACGTGGCCGAGTCCTCGCTAACAGTTCCCGGCATCACGTATGTGATCGACACCGGCTTGGCGCGGG